>JBEBVQ010000241.1:0-4013 GCA_040392625.1 Taibaiella soli
ACGGAAACGGTCGCCGCCCCCAGCGCATAGTCCAGCACGAGGTCCCAGCCGATAATCCAGGCGATGAACTCTCCCATGGTAGCGTAGGAATAGGTATAGGCGCTTCCTGCCACGGGGATCATGGCGGCAAACTCGGCATAGCACAGCCCGGCGAAGGCGCAGCCTACGGCCGCTACAATAAAGGAAAGCATGACGGCCGCTCCCGCATTATCCGCGGCGGCAATGCCGGTGAGTGAAAACAATCCTGCACCGATAATCGCACCGATGCCCAATGCCACCAGCGCCGGCGCGGTCAATGTCTTTTTTAAACCTTTTTCAGAATCCGAAGCTTCTGCAACCAGTTGAGAGAGGGGTTTTCGTATGAATAAGCTCATTTTATGTGGAATGTAATTGCCGTTAAAGATAGTAGAAAAGTTATTTTTTGATAACACAAAGTAAAATCTTCTGCCGGTTTCCCGTACATTTTCCGGATTTGCAGTAGGTTTGACAAATGATTGGAAGATTCACCGGCCCATGGGCCTTACTCATTATATTCCTGCTCTTCGCCACCGGTTTGAAAGCCCAGCCCCAGTTGCCGGATCTGTTGGGAGGAACCCAGAACGGGATGAATGTGCTCACATGGATCTGCCAGTATGAGGGTATAAAGTCCATAGCTGTGCAGCGCTCTGCCGACAGCGTCCGCAATTTCTCCACGATAGGGTATGTAAAGGAATTGTCCAAAGGTCCGCAGGCATTTATTGACGGGCACCCGCTGGCCGGTAACAACTGGTACCGGTTATATATTGTATTCGGGTCCGATCTGACCTGGTATAGCAATTACCTGAAACTGGAAGTGGACAGCCAGCAATTGCTGCAGCAGAAAGTACTGCCTCCCAATGATTCACTGCAAAAATTTGCTGCAGGCGTAAAGACGGTGGAAAGTAATGCCAGCTCCGGCAAACCTGTGGCGGGAACTGCAAGAGGCAGATCCTCTCATATCAAGGTAACGCTTGACACTGCCCGCAGCGTAAAGGCTCCGAAAGAGGTACAGACCCCCTCTATCCGGATCCCCGACGTTACCACCGATGCCGACCCGGCTACCTATATCAAGTCGCAGTATGTGTTTACCAATCCGTTTACCGGGCACGTAAACGTGGAAATATCAGAGGTGAACAAACATGTTTACAGTATTCATTTCCTTAACAAGGAAAATGTCCCGATTATGGAAGTCCCCAGGATCCATGAGCCGCAGGTGATTATTGATAAAAGAAATTTTCCGAAGAAGGGGATTTACAGGTTCGACCTGTTCATGGACAATAAAAAGCTGGAGACCGGCTACATTACGATCTACTGATAAAACTCCCGCGTAATGGCTTTAACCCCTCTCTTTACCCTGGTACGAAAGGATCTGCTGCTGGAGTGGCGGCAGAAGCACACGTTATTCGGGGTGTTGCTGTATGTGGGGGCCACCGTTTTTGTGGTGTATATTATGAACGGGCAGCCGGAGGCGAAAGTTTGGAACGCGTTGTTCTGGATCATTCAGCTGTTTGTAGCCGTGAATGCGGTGGCCAAGAGTTTTTTGCAGGAATCCCAGGAGCGCACCCGTTATTATTTCACCCTTGTATCCCCGGTTCAGTTTCTCGCCGCGAAAATGATCTACAGCATCGTATTGCTGCTGTTGATGAGCATGGTAAGCCTGTTCCTTTTCAGCCTCCTGCTCGGGATGCCGCTGGAGCAGACCGGTTTGTTTGTGCTGATCGCATCCATAGGCAGCCTGAGCCTGTCTGTCGTATTTACGTTCCTCTCTGCCATTGCCGCCCGCGCCCAGCAAAATGCCGCGCTGATGGCTGTGCTCGGTTTTCCGCTGGTGACGCCGATGCTGATGATGCTCGGCAACCTGTCGCAGAAGGCCATTTCTCCCGTATATCAGCCGGGCTGGTGGGGAGTGGCGGGGACATTATTGTTGCTGGACGGGCTGGTCATTCTGCTGGGGATTATCCTGTTTCCTTTCCTCTGGAAGGAATGAGCCTGGCGGGTCCGGTTCCGGGAAATTCGTCGTGTCCTTACTGCGGCATACCTTCAAAACCTTTACCTTTACATAAATTTTCAGGAATTTATGCGCCAGTCCTGGTGGAAAGTACTCTGTGTACTTTTGCTTATGTACGTCGTGGTCGGCGGGATCCTCCTGCCCGTTCCCCGTCTTGAGATCGTCAACGAAACCATCCGCAATCTTTATTTTCATGTGCCCATGTGGTTCGGGATGATCCTGCTCTTCCTCATTTCATGCGTGTATGCCGTGCGTTTTCTCAGCAGCGGCGACCTGAAGCATGATCTGTATGCCAGTGAGTTTATAAATGTAGGTCTGCTTTTCAGCATACTGGGAATGGTTACCGGTATGGAATGGGCCCAGTTTACCTGGGGAGCGGCCTGGAGCAATGATCCCAAGCAGCTTGGCACTGCTATGGCGATGCTGATCTATTTTGCCTACCTCGTATTGCGCGGAGGGATCAAAGACGAGGAGAAGCGTGCGCGGATCAGCGCCGTGTATAATATTTTCGCGTTTGCAATGATGATCCCGCTGATCTGGGTACTCCCCCGGATGGTGGACTCTCTGCATCCCGGCAACGGCGGAAATCCCGGCTTCGGGGCCTATGACCTGGACAGCAGCATGAGGCTGGTTTTTTATCCCGCCGTCATCGGCTGGTTCCTTCTGGGATTATGGATGACCACCCTCCGGATCCGTCTGGGTATTATCCGGTTTGATGAATATAACGACTATCCTGACCTTTCAAAAAACAAGACAAATGTATAAAAGGACGTACCTTACCGCCTTGCTTCTGATGACATTCCCGCTGTTCTTACGGGCGCAGGGGCAGAGTACGGAAATGGCCGATCTGATGCGCAGCAACGGCAAAATATACGTTGTTGTTTTGGTATTAGCAACTATCTTTGCGGGAATTATTGCATTTCTCATACATCTGGACCGTGCGATAAAGAAAATCGAAAGGAACAAAAAATCTTAAATTCTTCTTAACCCAAACTCATATGGGAGAAACAAAAACAGCCTCAACTATTACGGAGCAAGAGCATTACAGCTTTTTTCAGGGCGTGGAACGCAATTTTGACAAGGCGGCCCGGTATACGCGCTTTGAAAAAGGCATTCTGGAACAAATCAAAGCATGTAATTCAGTTTACCGGATGAGATTTCCGGTGCGTATCGGGGACGGTATCGAAGTGATCGAAGCGTACCGTGTGCAGCATTCCCATCATAAGCTTCCCTGCAAGGGCGGTATCCGCTACAGCATGGATGTGAACCAGGATGAGGTGATGGCGCTGGCTGCGCTGATGACGTACAAATGCGCTATTGTCAATGTGCCGTTCGGCGGCGCGAAAGGCGGTATCCGGATCAACCCGAAAAACTATTCAACCTTCGACCTGGAGAAAATTACCCGCCGTTATGCTTCCGAGCTGGTCAAGAAAAATTTTATCGGCGCGGGTATTGACGTGCCCGCCCCCGATTACGGTACCGGTGCGCGCGAGATGAGCTGGATAGCGGATACGTATGCGTCCCTGAAGCCGGGAGATGTGAACGCCCTCGGCTGCGTTACGGGAAAGCCCGTTAGCCAGGGCGGTGTGCGCGGACGTACGGAAGCTACCGGGCTGGGCGTATTTTATGGTATCCGTGAGCTTTGCAATACAGCGGAAGATATGAAACGCCTCGGCCTGACCACCGGTCTGGAAGGGAAGCGCGTTATCATCCAGGGATTGGGCAATGTGGGGTACCACGCTGCAAAATATTTTTATGAAGCGGGTGCAATCCTCGTGGGCATCGCGGAGTATGAAGGCGGCCTGTACAATGCCAAAGGCCTTCCTCTTGAAGAGGTTGTGGCGCACAGGAAGTCAACCGGTTCCATCCTCAATTTCCCCGGCGCGACCAATATCGTTCACAGTGCTGAAACGCTGGAGCAGGAATGCGACATCCTCATCCCCGCCGCCCTGGAGAATGTGATCAACGGCTCCATTGCGGCCCGGAT
>JBEBVQ010000242.1:0-4005 GCA_040392625.1 Taibaiella soli
CCACCTGAAAAGGATGAATACCGCTCTTCCAGCGTTTACGATCATTCCCCAAAAAATAGTTGTAATAATGCGCCTGAGCTTTGTCGCCTGAAATAACGGCATCCTGCGCCCCTTCAAAATGTACCCTATACGCATGGAAATTCAATACAGCATCGTTCTGCCGCCCATGCTTCACCGCCATTTTTTTATCCCCGTTACCGGCCGCGCCCACCACATAAGTAAATCCTTTTTTCCCCAGGAAAATATCAGCGCCACCTGTGATCGCTTTGTAAACAAACGGGGCATCCCACTGACCTTCGTTCGCTATAAATTCAATACTCCGTGAAGCAGCGCGACTGTCTTCATGCGCCCGGAGACTATAAGAGCAAATACAAAAAGCAGCTAATAAAATAGAGAGGTAGCGTTTCATCATTCCGGCAGATTACAAGGCTTGCACCAGTAAATTTAATGAAATTTAAGTACAAAGTGTATTTCACCGGACTAATTGCAGCAACAATCGGTTACCATTGCCATTATAATCAGTTGACGATCTTATTCGCGCAACTGCTGCTGGCAAAAGCCTCGGGCTTGGCTTTGAATGCAAATCCCATCCCGAGGATGTACCCCATCGCCTCACGCAGGGCTTCATTACTCTTGAACTGCGGATTGGTATTGATATCTGCATGCACCTCCATATCCACATCGTACCGGTTAAACAGATCGCACAGCTCATAAGCGATCTCAATGCTTTTGGCCACTTCTACCAGCATCCGCTCCCGGATACTGTACCGGCGCGTATCTTTTTCATTATGGATAAACATAAACCCGCCGCGCTTTTCACGGAGAAAAACAATAACCGTAGCAAATTCCGTATCAACGCCATGAACCTGGGAGTCTGTACCGATACATACTTTCAGGCGGTAGCCGGCCTGCGTTTCCCGGATAATCGCCTGCTCTACCGCCTCCTTAATAGGCAGCCTGATCCGCTCACCACTGAATGTACGCCACAACATAACTATATGTTTTAAGATTAATTAGCCGATTAGCTAATATACTGATTAGCTAATATGTGTCGCGAGGGATCATTAGCACATCAGCTAATTATCACATTAGCTAATTAAAATGATCCTCTAAGTTAACCACATATCCCGTACCAAAAACGCTACCCGGACATTATCACTTTATTATCATATTTGTACAACAAGGTTTATTTATTTTTAATAATAATAAATTATTTTCTTATAAATAAATGATATTCAATTTGTTAAAAAATAAATAATTAGATTCACCGGCTCACGCCGGATGTATGAAAAAATTGGCAACTGCTTATATACAACTCAGCCACGCAGAGCGTTTCGGTTTTATTTTCCTCAGCATATTGCTGCTGTTACTGCTTTGCTGCCGCGCTACCCTGCATTTATGGATCAAACCGGACACAGATCCGGAAAAAGAAGCAAGGCTGGCCCGCGCCTGGGAAGCGCTTAGCGCTGCGCGGACAGCCCACTCCCCCTCTAAAATATCTCCCCCCGCAATACTTTTTTCCTTCGATCCCAATATACTTGACAGCGCCGGCTTCCGCCAGCTCGGATTGCCGGAAAAAACCACTCGTCTGCTGCTCAACTGGCGTCGGAAAGGAAAAGTATTTTACAAAAAGGAAGACCTGAAAACCTTGTACACATTAACGGATTCCGCTTATCACCGGCTGGAACCTTATATCCGCATCACGCACCAACGTAATAATAGTGACGATAAACAACTTGCAGCAAACGGGCAAAAAAACACCGTCTTCGAATTGAACACCGCCGATTCAGCAGCATTGGTAGGCATATGGGGGATCGGCCCGACGCTGGCCCGGAAAATAACGGAACGGAGAAAAGCGCTGGGCGGATTTCTGCAGCACGAGCAATTGCTGGAGATATATCCCTTCAATGACACCGTGATGGCGGTATTACGGCAACGACTGAAGATCAACCCGGCAAAAATAAAACGAGTCAATATAAATAAGGCTGCGATTGAGACACTTAGCGCCCATCCTTATATCGGCAAACAAACAGCAGCAGACATCATCCGGTTGCGTGAAGAGCAAGGCAATTATAAAAATATCACAGAATTAAAGCGTCTTCCGTTGATCAATGAGGAAAATTATCGTAAAATTGCGCCATACCTGACTGTTGACTAATTATTATGGATTTTAATCTTACTGATACACAAGTACAGATCGCTGATATGGTGCGTGATTTTGCCAACAAGCATATCCGCCCCGATATGATGGACTGGGACGAAACCCAGAAATTCCCCGTGGAGCTGTTCCGGGAGATGGGTGCGCTCGGTTTGATGGGTGTATTGGTACCGTCGGAATACGGCGGCAGCGGGCTCAGTTATTTTGAGTATGTAACGGTAGTGAGCGAAATAGCCAAAGTATGCGGCTCTATCGGGCTGTCCGTGGCCGCGCATAATTCTTTGTGCACCGGGCATATCCTGTATTTTGGCAATGAAGACCAGAAGCAGAAATATTTACCGCGCCTGGCCTCCGGCGAATGGATCGGTGCGTGGGGGCTTACCGAGGCCAATACGGGCAGTGACGCGGGTAATATGAAATGTACTGCTGTTCGCGAAGGGGACGAATGGGTATTGAACGGTACTAAAAACTGGATCACGCATGGTATCTCCGGGGACGTTGCCGTCGTGCTTGCCCGCACGGGTGAGCCTCGTACGCCAAACAACATCACCGCCTTTGTGGTAGAACGCGGCACACCGGGCTTCGGCGCCGGTAAAAAAGAAAACAAGCTCGGTATGCGCGCTTCCGAAACTGCCGAGCTGATATTCGACAACTGCCGGATACCGGACGCAAACCGTCTCGGCGAAGTCGGGTCAGGCTTTCGGCAGGCGATGAAAGTGCTGGATGGCGGCCGTATCTCAATTGCTGCTTTATCGCTTGGCATTGCCAAAGGCGCTTACGAAGCTTCGGTAAAATATGCCAAAGAACGCCACCAGTTCGATCAGCCGATCGCCGGCTTCCAGGCTATCAGCTTCAAGCTGGCCGATATGGCCGTCAAGATCGAGGCGGCCGAGGCGCTGATCTACCAGGCTGCGGATATGAAAAACCGGAACGTCCCGATGACCAAAGAATCCGCGATGGCCAAATATTATGCCTCCGAGATCGCTGTGCAGATCGCTACAGACGCGGTGCAGGTCTTCGGCGGCTATGGTTATACCAAAGATTTTCCTGTCGAGAAATTTTACCGCGATGCCAAGCTTTGCACGGTCGGGGGAGGCACTTCCGAGATACAGAAGCTGGTTATTTCAAGGAACATTCTGAGGTAAGGATAGCCGTTGCGGATATTGCTCATTTTATCGCTGCAGCCTTTTACGGAAGTTTTTTGTTAACAGAGAAAACAATATACAGTCGCTCCCATGAACCTGACTGTCAACAATGCCGTACTGGCCGCTGCTTTAAAGGACATCACCGACAACACGGACAACAACCGGCATACCCAGTTATTTATCAGGCTCATTGCCGCACTGAGGCCCGGTGACGGTATCACAGCCGAACAGAAAGTCACCTATCTGATCGCGCGCATTGAACAGGAAAAGCGGCTGAGGGCCGCATTTCAGAAAATGCTCGCGGGGCTGCTCAATCAGCGGGATTGCTTTAGTATTTTTACCCGTACCGGGATCCTGAGCAGCCCGGGATTCTTCCCTGAGCTTATCCAGAAATTCAAGCATATAATCCTGCCGCCGCTGCCGGATAAAAGAAGCCTGGAATTTGTGATCCGCCAGGCATTCAACAAGCGCAGCGACTATATATGGGTCAATTCCGTACCCGATACACTATGGGTAAAGCTGTTTACCCTCTTGTCGTTCGACATGAAAAAAATGGCTCCCGAACTGGGGGACTACCTTGCGACTGCGCTGACGGTCCTTTCTTACCGTGTATCGTCGCTGGGTCTCGAAGAAGACATCCACAGCAATATCTCTTCCGATACCGACATGACGAGCCCCTTTCTGGAGCAGAATGCAGTCATG
>JBEBVQ010000243.1:0-4003 GCA_040392625.1 Taibaiella soli
TCTGCATACTCATGATCCGGCCCAGCGGTATCAGCCTTCCGCCGATATTATATGCGGTATATTCATCCGGCTCCCGCACATCTATAATATTTAACTGTTCGCGGGCATCTGTCCTGCGCTTCAATTCCATGACGGTAATTTCCTGCATTGTTCTCTATAGTTTAATGATCCTGGTAGTATAGGTTTCGGATGCGGTACTCAGCCGCAGCATATATAATCCGGGTGAAAGCCGCGCGGTCGATACCGGTGCGCCATGCCGGGCCGTACCGGATTTCATTACCAGCCCGGCAATATCATATATCTCAAAATGAATACCGACATCCGCAACGGGAGATCCAATATAAAACATTTCCCCGACAGGGTTGGGATATACCCGCCATGGGCTTGGTTGCGCTGCCGCCTGCGGCACATCCGATCCTGTAACCGGCTGCCCCAGCAGCGGCCGCATCATCAGTGCGCCCGAGATGGAGGAAGACTCCCATACATTCAATACATTGTAGTAGAGATAATTCCCGCCCGCCCGGTTCACATCCAGCCCGAAATACAGGCTGTCGCTCCCGCTGGATGCGGGCTGGCTGGTACCGATATAAAAAGTGCCCGCCGGCAGCGGCACCGGCCGGTCGAATTTATAAACCCAGAATTTATTGATCGTATCCGCATACCCGGGATCGTTCAGCTCCTGTTCGTAGAGCAGCTTTTCCGTCCCCCCGTTAACCGCAATATCTTCATACACCATCAACGTAAAATATTTGTACCCGGCAAGGGGCACCTGTCTGCCGAAGTATATCGCTATCCCGCGGAGGGTGTCCGGCTCATTCAGATGGAATTCTATGGCAATCTTTCCGGGAAGCGATGGCCACATATTGAGAAAATAACTCCGCTCGGCCGTGCCGTCGTCGTATGCCAGGTAATTGTCAAAAACCTGGTTCCTGATGATGGTATCATTCTCCGGCCGGTCTGCGGAAGAGACGGAATGCAGGAAATATTTATGCTCAAAAACGACACGGTCGTAACGCCCGCCTACCGGTACAGTTGTCGTATAGGAGGGAAAAGAGACCTGGTTGTTTACCCCCGGCGCCATGCTGCCGCTGGCAGTACTATTGCCGAGAGCTGTATTGGAGGCTACATCGCGCGCCCTGTAACTATATTGCACGTCCCGCGCTGCATGGTAGTTATTGCGGATGTTGAACTGGAGACTTGTGGCACGCTCGCGGCCCGGTTCGGCCATAAACTGGCGGTAAGGCATGGCAGTATATTCATTGAGCAGGAACGATGGCTCCAGGCTGGTACAGATGTCGTTTATATCCGTATCCATATAAGTCCTGTACTTGCTCACGCGGATATAATCAAGGTTCCATACATCGTCATTCAGGTTGATGCTGGCGATATTGACAAAGCGAAACTGGAAATGTTCATGAAAGAAATGAGCCTCCCGAACCGGGATCATTACCGGCGTAAAAGGATGTACAGCAGAGCCTTCCTTGCTCCATACTTTCACCCAGCTTGTATCATCTTTTTTGAAGAATAACATCAGCGAATCGCCGGCTTCCGGGGCGAATCCGTTTCCCTGGGGCTGATAAAAGAAGCTGAGGTAAATGCTGTCTGCCGGAACCTCACCACTCAGATCTATTACCTGCGAAGTAAGGCTGTCTGCATACACCGCTGCAAAAGGATTGAGGGTATTATAAGGAATGCCGTGCTCATTGAGCGCATCGAATGTGGCTACTCCGCGACTGACGGGGTTTACGCACATGGTATTATTGACGTACACCTGCCGGTCGGTCCACCTGGCGGGATCCGGGAAGACATCGTAACCGGTGAAGTCTTCGAAGAACGGGAGCGTGAGCGCCGTAGTCTTGCGGGCGTATCCCTGCTGCCCCACTGCTGCCTGCTCCAGGAAAGGATTATGGCCCAAGGGTGCTACCTGTTCCTGCGCAACGCTGTCTGCTATCCATAAAAAGGACATGCAGGCTAAGTGAAATACTATTAATTTGTTCCGAATCAAATATCTCAAAGTTTGCTATTGTTGGTAGTGGCTGAGCCTGCCGAAGCCCGGTATCAATTTTCAAATTCCCTCATCATCTTCATCATTAACTCCGTCAACAGGCATTCTATTGTGCTCCAACTCTTCGATGGTCGGATGCTGTTTAATGAAAATGTCAATAATATCTCCTTCGTGTATCCGGTTATGCGTCATCAGTTCGTTCATACCCTTCGGCTGCTGGTCGTACACCACAGCAGTGAATGAATCGGTAATGTCGCCGACAAAAATGAGGTTGGGCGTCAGATTCAGCGAACCCACTACCGCCATAGCTTCGAGATAGGACTGGCCGATCAGGTCGGGCACCATTAATTCCGTTTCGCCCAGGCCGTCACCGATCACCAGGTCTATGCGCGTACCCTGCGCCACCGGATCGCCGGCAGTTATCTTTGCGCCACGTACCCGCTGCTCGAGGATCGCCCCTTTGGCAATATCCGGCTGATAGGAAGTGTCGCCGATCAGCAGGCGGTTGCTTTTCAGCATCATGGATGCGCTGCGATAGGACAGTCCCACGAGGTTGGGCATTACCGTCAGCGGCGGCTCCGCTTTATTGACGGTGAGGAAGATCATACGTCCGGTTTTAACAATAGCAGAAGTATCCGGCTGCTGTGTCAATACGACAAAGGGCCGCTTTTCAGGTTCGTAGGCCGAATCTACGGTTATTTCAAAACCCTTCCGTTCCACTTCCTTAATAGCAGATTTCAGGTCTTTCCCCAACAGGTTGGGAATCTTTACTTCTTCATTATGATTCGTGAGTATGCCGAGACTCGCAAAAAAGACAAAATACAACACCACGCACAGCGCTGCCAATAACAATAAGTGAAAGAATATAGATTTACTTTTCAAGCCTGCCATTGTCCATCAGGTTTTAATTATTGTGTGTCATACAATCTTCCAGTAAAGCGCTGTAGAAGTCTTTCAGGGTTTTGCCTGCAGCATTTATCTGCTGCGGCACAATACTGGCTTCGCTTTGGCCGGGCATGGTATTTACCTCGAGGAAGTAAATTTTATTGGTATTCTTTTGAAGAATGAAGTCCATGCGTACCACACCCCTGCAGTTCAGGTGCCGGTATATATGGATGGCTTTCGTTTCCAGCAGCTCCCGTGTATGCTCGTCGATCGGGGCAGGTGTGATCTCGTCGGTGACGCCTTTGGTGTATTTGGCTTCAAAGTCAAAAAACTCATTGGAGCTTACGATCTCTGTAGCCGGCAGCACATATACCTGCCCATTTATGCGATACACCCCGATGGTAAGCTCCCTGCCTTCAATATATTCTTCGATCAGTACCTGGCTGTCCACTTCGAATGCTTTCTCAATGGCCGGCAGCAGGTGTTCTACAGATTTTACCTTACTTACCCCGAGACTCGAGCCACCTTCATTGGGCTTTACAAATAACGGAAGACGCAGGTTTTCAAGTATATTCCCGACAGAATATTGTTCTCCGCGAATGAGGTGATAGGAATTGCCGATATCCACCACCTGGAAGTCCTTAACCACCTTGTTGCAATAGCTTTTATTAAAGGTAAGGGCCGAAACAATGGCATTGCAGGTAGTATAGGGTATCTGCAGCATATCAAGATATCCCTGCATCCGCCCGTCCTCGCCGGGTGTACCATGTATGGCAATGAATACCGCATCAAAAATGATCTTTTCACCGGCGATATGCAGCGAAAAATCATTTTTATCAACAGATGTTTTCCTGCCGGTATCATCTTCATGCCACCAGTCTTCGCGGGTAACGATGATCTTATACACATTGAAGCGGCTGCTATCCAGGTTTTTCTCGATTGTATCGGCAGTCTGTACCGAAATAACATACTCACCGGAGTAACCGCCGGCCAGCAGCGCAATATTCTTTTTCATGGAGTCCAGAGGGATGACTTTTTATCTGATCAAAGGTAATAGAAAAATGTGTTGATGTCCGGATTTTGAAAAAAGCGAAAAGAAACGAATATTTAGTT
>JBEBVQ010000244.1:0-3995 GCA_040392625.1 Taibaiella soli
CTCATACGGGGTTGCGACATGGGCTGCCGTTGCTGGGGCTGATTCATTATGCGCTGTGGCTGCTGTGGCGAAGTATTCCGCTGCGGAGCTGTTTGCCGTAAATTCCGGTTAGGTACAGGCGTTGTTCCCTGGTCTTCCCGGATGAATTGCCTGCGCCCCGGCGCGGGTTGTGTGTTACCACGGTTTGGTGCCACCTGGCCGCCATTGCGCTGTGCCGGCGTCGTACGGGCCCCCGGAGCAGCATTTCGCGGTGAGGGCGCTGTATTATTACGCAAATTAACATTATCCCTGCCGGCAGCACGCTGCAATTCCGTATTGCTCCTGCGCTGGAAAGAGCCGCTCGTTACAGGCGATTGCTGTGGGGCCACGCCGCCTTGCACTGCCGTCCGCGGATTACTCCGCCGGGGAGTTGTATTATAATTACCATTTGCAGAATAGCGGGGACCATAGGTTACAGCGCGTCCGCCACCCCAGCCGCCGCCGTTGTACATGCCGGCATAATAGCCATTCCAGTAGCCGCTGTAATAGCCGCCCCAGCCACCCATACCCCAGCCGCTGTAATAACCGGGGTATCCGTACCATGTATGCCATCCCCAATACGACGACCAGTAGGGGCCGCCCATGCCCCAACCCATACTCATTCCGGGTCTGCCCCACCAGCTCCATCCCCCATAAGGATCTACCCAATACGGATTATACCAGTAAGGATCATAGAAAGTGCTGTAAAAACCCATATTGTAGAAAGGATAATTGAACCGGCGGATATTCGTGGCGTAATAAGAAGGATCGTCGTCATAATCTATATAGTCATCACTGTCGTAAGTACGCACATAGTCGCCCCCGTCGTTGCCGTAGCTGTCATCCGGCTGCCCGGAAAAATTCTGCTGACGCTGCTGCTGCTGACGCCGCATTCTTTCCTGTTCGCGTGCGGCCTGCTGCTCTTCCTCCTTCTTAGCGTCTTCGCTGTTATAATAAATATCGTCCTTCCACTGAGCAGACACCGGTCCATAACCCAAACCCAGGCACACTATACACATTATGATCAATACACGTTTCATTCCAGACAATTTTGTATTCGTTACTGTGGTGAAATTACTACTTTTGCCGCATTCCGGCAATTAAGAGCCAGTTAAAAATTCATTCATTAGGATTCTTAATGTCAATTTTTGGCTGCAACTGCGTTGGATTTTTTGCCATAGGTTGGCTATGGCTGCAAAATCCGCCTTATTGCCGCGCAAAAATTGCCATTAATAAGTTCCATGACTAAAATTTAAACAGGCTCTAAATATTACACCTAAAAACATGCCAGTTTTGCAATGAGCACTATTTTAACATCGCGTTCACAGGACTACGCGCAATGGTACAACGATCTGATCCTGAAAGGCGGGCTTGCCGACTATTCTGCCGTGCGGGGATGCATGGTCATCAAACCGTATGGCTACCGCCTTTGGGAAAATATGAGGGATGTGCTCGACCGGATGTTCCGGGAAACGGGACATGAGAATGCTTATTTCCCCTTGTTCGTTCCGAAAAGCCTGTTTGAAGCCGAAGAAAAAAATGCCGAAGGCTTTGCCAAGGAATGTGCCGTTGTAACCCATTACCGGCTGAAGACCGATCCGGCCAACAAGGGAAAGCTGATGATTGACCCTGCTGCCAAACTGGAAGAAGAGCTGGTGGTACGCCCGACATCGGAGGCGATCATCTGGAATACGTACAAAAACTGGATCCAGAGCTACCGCGATCTCCCGATACTGGTCAATCAGTGGGCGAATGTAGTGCGCTGGGAGATGCGTACCCGCCTCTTTCTCCGCACAGCCGAGTTTCTCTGGCAGGAAGGACACACGGCCCATGCCACAAAAGAAGAAGCTATTGCCGAAACCAAACAGATGCTGGAGGTGTATGCCACATTCGCGGAAGAATACATGGCCATGCCGGTGATACGCGGCGTAAAAACAGCCAGCGAACGGTTTGCAGGCGCCGAAGACACTTATTGCATCGAAGCGATGATGCAGGACGGTAAAGCCCTGCAGGCTGGCACGTCGCATTTTCTGGGGCAGAATTTCGCCAAAGCATTCGATGTGCAGTTTACCGATAAAGAAAATAAGCTGGATTATGTATGGGCGACCTCGTGGGGTGTTTCCACCCGCCTGATCGGGGCGCTCGTGATGGCGCACAGTGACGACCAGGGACTGATCATGCCGCCAAAGATCGCGCCGCTCCAGGTAGTGATCGTTCCGATTTATAAAGGCGCGGATTCCCAGCCGGTCATTGACGAAAAGGCCAATACCATTATGCAGGAGCTGAAGACGCTCGGCATCAGTGTGAAATACGACAACGACGACACCACCCGCCCTGGATGGAAATTTGCCGAGCACGAACTGCGCGGCGTACCGGTGCGTATTGCGCTGGGTATGCGCGACCTGGAACAGAACCAGGCAGAGATTGCCCGCCGCGATACCAAAGAAAAATTCACCGTCCCGCTCGATAATATTGCAGACCGCGTCAAAGCGCTGCTCGGCGAGATACAGGACAATATGTACCAGCGCGCCAAAGCATTCCGCGACAGCCATATCACCCGCGCAGATACCTGGGAGGATTTCAAACGCATCCTCGATGAAAAGGGCGGCTTCATCGCTGCACACTGGGACGGCAGCCCCGAAACCGAAGAACAGATCAAGGAGCAGACCAAAGCCACGATCCGCTGCATCCCGCTCGATAATGAGCAGGAAACGGGTATCTGTATCTTCTCCGGAAAGCCCTCCGGGCAAAGGGTATTATTCGCACGGGCTTATTAGAAGCTGGTGAAAATATTAATGAGCCAATGTGATAATAAGCTGATTAGCTAATGAGTCCTTCGCGACAAACATTAGCTAATCGGCTTATTAAAACCTGCTCCGGTTGTTAACGAATCAAAAAATTATCCGGCAAGATGTGCTTCAAGGCACATCTTTTGTATATTTATCTGTACTGTAAAAGAAAACCCATTGACAGAAGCCATCATTAACCTTGAAACCATTAATCCCATTGAATTTTTCGGGGTTAACAACAGTAAATTCGACATACTCAAACGCCAATTCCCCCTGCTGAAGATCCTTTCCCGCGGATCCCAGATCAAGTTGTCGGGGCAGGCAGATGAAGTTGCCGCTGCACAAAATAAAATAGCGCAGGTGGTGAAATACCTGGAGCGGAACGGACATTTATCGGAAAGTTATTTCACCCGGCTGCTCGGCGATGAAGAACAGGAAGGCGTTTCTGATGATCCGGCCAACAACGACATCCTGGTATTCGGCCCCAACGGACGGGTGATCCGGGCCAAAACCAGGAACCAGAAGCTGATGGTCACTTCTTCCGAGAAAAACGACATTGTCTTTGCCATCGGCCCGGCAGGTACCGGTAAGACTTATACTGCCGTAGCGCTGGCTGTGCGGGCGCTGAAGAACAAGGCGGTCCGCAAGATTATTCTCACAAGACCGGCTGTAGAGGCCGGCGAAAGCCTGGGCTTTCTCCCCGGCGACCTGAAAGAAAAGATCGACCCTTACCTGCGTCCGCTATACGATGCGCTGGATGACATGATCCCTTCCGACAAGCTGAATTACTACATGGCCAACCGGGTGATCGAGATCGCACCGCTGGCTTATATGCGCGGCCGCACCCTCGACAATTCGTTCATCATTCTCGACGAAGCACAGAATGCCACCGACCTCCAGTTGAAGATGTTCCTGACACGTATCGGGGCATCGGCAAAAGCGATCATTACCGGAGATCTCACTCAGGTGGATCTGCCCAAGAACCAGAAATCAGGGCTGCTGAAAGCCTCCCGGATCCTCCGTAACATCGAAGGCATCGGGTACGTTGAGCTGGATGAAGCAGATGTAGTACGGCACCGGCTGGTAAAACAGATCATCCGGGCATACGATAAAGAACAGGAACGGGAGGAAAAACGCGCGGAAGAAAAACAGAACACCCCGTAGAGACGCGATTTATCGCGTCTCCAA
>JBEBVQ010000245.1:0-3956 GCA_040392625.1 Taibaiella soli
TGCCGCTTGCCGTCAGCAGCAGGCTGTCGCCGGAGCAGACGGAACGGTTACCCGTATTTGTGGAGGTTACCGTCGGCAGCGGATTTACGGTAATAGTGGTATCCCGCCAGGGGCCATTACCTGCCCCATTTACCCCGCGCACACGCAATACCCCGCCGGTGGCATTGGCAGCAAAGCTCAGGCTGTTGGTCGGGGCAGTTGTACTGGTCGTGTAGGTTACATTCGTTCCGGTATAGGCCCATTCATACCCGGTGGCCCCTGCTACTGCCGGGATCGTATAGGTAACGTTGGATTCAGCCCCGCAGATACCCGGCTTGGCAGTGGTATAAAGGCCAGGCTGAACCGGAACGGGCGGAGTTATTGGCGCCAAACGCCAGAAGTCGCCACGTACGCCGGAAGTAGCAGTGTTTGCTTGTCCTTGTCCGCCGAGCATCCAGAAATTGCCTTCGCCGTCAACCCATTTGCCGAGTTCGGTCTTTCCACCCGGTATGTTTCCGGGAGCCGGAACTTTCAATGTCCCGAATACGGCTACGCCGGTTGCAGCGCTGGAGCCATACATCCATGTCCATTCATTGGTGACAGGGTCGTACCGCCACATATCATTCATCCGGCTAAGTGTTGCACCAGTGCCTGACATTCCATAGCCTCCATACAGCCAAAGCTTTCCATGAATATCGACCCAGGTAGTAGAGCCGGTCCGCGAACCCGGAAAATTTGCACCATTAGGTATGCCCCTGGAGCCATATACACCATTAGTATTAACGGCGACTGATGATCCTTTTACCCAGGTCCATAAACCGGTTGCCAGCTCATACTTCCACAGGTCACAAAAATAGCCTCCTGCTGTCGATTGTCCGCCGAATATCCATGCGTTGCCGGCGTCGTCTTGCCAGTAAGCATTATTTGCTCTCGCCGGCGGCAGATTGCCGGAAGCGGCTACTCCTATGGTACCATAGTTTCCGGTTTCGTTCAGCAGATCGGAACCACCGATCCAGGTCCACATATTTGTACTCATATCGTATTCCCACAGGTCGTCTACATAACCGAGTGTGGTGGTCTTGGCATACCCGTAACCGCTAAACATATACAATTTACCGGCTGCATGATCCACCCAGCAGGTCGGATCAGGGTATCCTCTTGACCCCGGCTGGTTAGTTGCCAGTGGAACCCCTTTGGTGCCGTAGTTCCCCACCTGGTTAGCCGTAGTGGTACCTTTCATCCATGTCCACATGTTCGTTGCAGGATCATACTTCCACAGGTCGGCAAGCCGGTTTGCCGTGCCTGTGTATCCGCGTCCTCCAAACACCCAGAGTTTGCCGGCGCTATCTACCCAGTATGCTCCACGGGATCGTGCCGGCGGGACATTTGCAGGATCTGGAACGCCCTGAGTGCCGAGCGTACCGGCATTATTGAACCCGTTGGTAGGTGTGGGCGTGGGTCCGTGCATCCAGGTCCACATTTCAATGTCCGGATCATACATCCACACATCATTAAACTGGTTCCCGTTGTTATAATACCCTCCGAACAACCATAATTTACCTGCTGTATCCGTCCAGGTAATGGCATCTACTCTCGTCCCCGGATAGGCAGATGCTGTAGGTGTGCCTCTTGAGGGCGGATATGACACAAACGGAGATGTTGCCGTGTTCGGCCCTCCCATCCAGGTCCATAGTGCATTGGTATCCGTTACCTGACCATGTGATGTGTACCAGGGCGAGCACACTACCATAAGACCAAAAATCACAAGTAGTAGTTTTTTCATTTACATTGAAATTATTTAGGTGAGAAAAAAATATTAAAATGAAAAAGTGAGCAGATTTACAGCAAGCTGCTTCGTGGACAAAACTGCATACTTCAGATAACGGATGTTAGAGTGTGAATACCGGTTTTGAAAAGGAGTGTAAATACTTGTGCGATATTTTTTAATGTGATATTCTGTCAGGTACCGGCAATCAGTCTGTGCTAAATATGTAGCTTTACATATCCTGCTTTGGTCGCGTATATTATTTATGCTATGTTCTATGTTCAGAAAACTACAGTTGATTAGCTGTCTTACCTTGTTGTCATGGCCGGCTCCGCACCGGCTTTCTGCCCAGTACACTCCGGGTGAACCACCCAGGTCCGGTATGGTCTATGAGTGGAGCGTTTCTGATTCACAGCAGTTCTATGTGCAGATCAAGCAGGGAATGGAATTATCAAGCGAAAACCAGGACAGTGCGATCCGGATCATTAAGGAGGGGCTGGCGGAAAGTGAACGCCGCGGCTATCATGATGCGATTTTCTCAGGCTATTTCTTTTTAGGCGTATTGTATATCTATCGCGGAGAGTATGATGTGGCATATGGATGGCTTTGGAAAGCATTAACGCATAGTGACAAATCCGTACGTACTTACGTGAACGTGTGCCGTGCTTTGAACAACATGGGAAACATTTTCCAATTCAGGGGAGATTATCGCCAGGCGCTTGCCTGTTATTTTAAGGCAATCCCTTTGGGCGAAGGCGCCATGACTATGGATACCGGCGTGGCAGATCCCTTATGCCGTATCTATACCAGTACTGCCAGCGCTTTATTGCAGTTGAAGGAATATTCCCGCGCCTTATATTATATCAATAAAGCTGAAGAGCTCGCTAATAAGATGCATTTTGCCCGGAATCTGCCGGCCATATATGTGAATAAAGCGATCGTACTGGACCGGATGGGCGAAGATCAGAAAGCCTGGGCATACAATCAGCAGGCTTTGTCGGTGGTAACAGAGATTGCAGACGAGGTCCGTTTCATGGCCTTGCAGAATCAGGGAGATATTATGAAGAAGAACGGCGCGTACGAAAGTGCAGTAACCTATCTGAACGCAGCATTAAAGGTTAAGGGGAATGTCAACCCTTACTATAAAGCAGGTGCGTTTTCGTCATTGGGCGATTGTTTTTTTGCAATGGATGATCATGCCCGGGCAAAAGAGTATTTCAAATCGGCTTATAAAATGGCTGAGACTTCCGGCATACCGGAGCATATGCTGTACGTGCATCAGCAGCTTGCCTATTTATACGAGCAAACCAACAATTACCGGCAGGCATATGAGCACCGTCATGCAGCCTATATCCTGAATGACAGCCTGCTGAACAAAGATAAGATGGAGGCAGTAAATCTGCTTGAAGTAAAATACCGCACCGCAGAGAGCCGGAATGAAGTGGCCCGGAAACAGCTACTGATCAATGAGCAGCGTAGAAAGCTGGGACAGAAGAATATGTGGATCCTGATTACGATCACGGGTATCGCAGCATTGATCGGCCTGCTGGCCGGCTTTTACCGGAATTACCGCCAACGGCAAAAGCTCCATTCGGAACAAGTACGCAGTATGCAGCAGGAAAAGGAAATAGAACTGTTACTGGCTATCATGCAGGGAGAAGAAAAAGAAAGGATCCGGTTTGCCCATGAGCTGCATGACGGCATCAGCAGCCAGTTGTCGGCTATGAAGCTTTACCTCGATACGATCAGGGTCAGAAATCCCGGATTACCTGTACTGGCAGAACTGGATCAGGTAAAACGGATGCTGTCGGAAACATCCGATGATGTACGGAAAACAGCACATAACCTGATGCCGGACGGACTGATAAGGCAGGGACTGGGAGAAGCTGTTCGTTCTTTTTGCGGGTTTATCAGCAAAGGAGACCAACTGCGGGTAGAAGTGCAGACTTACGGAGAACTGAACCACCTGAAGCGGGACCTTGCTTTATCGGCGTACCGGCTCATTCAGGAGCTGGTGCATAATATTGTAAAGCATGCCCATGCTACGCAGGCTATCGTATTATTGCATAACAGAGGTAATATACTCTGCATTACGATAGAAGATAACGGAAAAGGAATGGAGTTGCAGGCGCCCGGCGCCGAAGGGATCGGGCTAAAGAACCAGCAGGATCGCGCCCAGGCTATGGGCGGGCATATGATCATAGAATCTGTG
>JBEBVQ010000246.1:0-3925 GCA_040392625.1 Taibaiella soli
TTTCCCTGCTGCGCAGCTTCCCCCAGCTCTCCGTCGGCATTGAGGATATCAGTGTTGCCAACCGCGCGCCGTTTGAAGGCGATACGCTGATCTCCGCAAGCAGCATACAAGTATCGCTCAACCTGATGAAGGTGATCAACGGCGAATACGAGATCCGGAAGATAGCCGTTATCCGGCCACGCATCCATGCGCTGGTCAATGAGCAAGGCATCGCCAACTGGGACATTATGAAGCCCGATACTACGGCAGTAACCCCTGAAGACACCACAACCACAGCCTTTGCCCTGCAACTGCAGAAATACAGCATCGAAAATGCGTACATTTTTTACCGGGATGCAAAAAGCGGTATGCTGGCAGAGCTGCACAACCTCACCCACAGCGGCAGCGGCGATTTTACCAGCGACCAATTCATCCTGCGCACCAAAACCAATGCCGATGCCATCAGCTTCAATTATGGCAACATCCCTTATCTCAACCGGGTAAAGACCATTCTGAACATCGACCTGGATATTGATAACGCAAACAGCAAATACAGCTTCAACACAGACGCCATACAGCTCAACGGACTGAAGCTGAGCGCCGGTGGATTTGTGCAGTTGCCCGATTCGCTGAATACGATTATAGACGTTGCATTCAAAACACCATCCAACGATTTCAAGGATATCCTCTCGCTCGTGCCGGGCATTTACCAGAAAGATTTTAAAGACATACAGACAACCGGTAAGCTCGCGCTCGACGGATTTGTAAAAGGTACGCTGAATGAAAAGCAAATGCCCGCCTACCGCGTCAACCTGCTGATCGAAGACGGGTCATTCCGCTACCCCGACCTGCCGCAGGCAGTGACAGATATCCAGATCAAGCTGCAGGCTGATAATCCGGATGGCGTTACCGATCATACAGTCGTGAACCTCGAACGCGGACATATCGTTTTCGGCGGCGCTCCTTTTGATTTCCGTCTGTTGCTGAAGAACCCGGAAACCAGCCAGTGGATTGACGCTGCAGCCAAAGGCCGGCTCGACCTTGCGCAGGTGCAGCAGTTTGTGCCGCTTGAGGCAGGTACCAAACTAACCGGCATCATCCTCGCGGATATGGCCATGCGCGGCTCTCTCGCAGCAGCGCAGAAACAACAATTAGATAAAATAGATGCTTCCGGGAGTATCAGTATCAGCGACCTGTTCTACGCAGATAATGATATGCCCGATGGCGCGCGCATCAACAGCCTGCTGCTTACTTTCAACCCAAAAAACGTTACAGTATCAAACCTCAACGGCTCTTATATGCAGAGCAATTTTTCGGGAAACGGTTATATCAATAACCTCCTGAATTATTATCTGAACAATGACCCGCTCGACGGCACGATCAATATTGCCGTAGATAAATTGGACGTAAACAAGTTTATGGGCGATGCCTCCGCAGCACCGGAAGAGCAGCCGGCAGCAGAGGCGCCCGCCGGCAGTACACAGGTATTCGTTGTACCCGACAACCTCAACATTACACTCAATGCCAAAGCCGGGGAGATACTGTACGACAAACTCGTGCTGAATGATGTGAAAGGAACGGTAGCCATACGCAACGAAACCGTATATCTGCAGGGGCTTTCGGGAAAAGGGCTGGACGGTTCCATGCAGATTGACGGGTCTTACAGCACGAAGAACGATAAAAAGAACCCTGATATAGCATTGAGCTACAAGCTTCAGAGACTGGATATTGAAAAAACATTCGCAACCTTCAATACCGTTGAAAAACTGATGCCGGCAGGAAAATATATAGCAGGGAAAATGACCTCCAACCTGACCGTAAAAGGAAAGCTCGACCAGGAAATGAGTCCCGTATTGAACAGCCTGACGGGAGCGGGCGACTTGCTGCTGATAGACGGTGTGCTCAGCAAGTTTGAACCCGTTGAACGGCTGGCGGAAAAGCTGAACATCAAACAACTGCAGAAAATTTCCGTGAAGGATATCAAAAATTATTTCCGGTTTGAAAACGGACGGGTGACCGTGGATCCATTCAAGTTCACCCAGTCAGGGATCGTCATTGACGCCGGTGGCAGCCACGGTTTTGACGAGACAATACAATATGCGCTGAACCTGTCTGCACCGCGTTCCGTGTTAGGCAGCCAGGGCAATGCGCTGATCAATAATCTTGCCGGTCAGGCGAAGGCCAAGGGCATACCGGTAGAGATCGGCGAAACGATCAACCTCGCGGTAAAGATCGGCGGTACGATCACCAAACCGGTAATAGAGACTAACCTGAGAGAAGCTGCCGGTAATGTGGTGGATGACCTGAAGAAAAAAGTAGAAGCAGAAGTAAAAGCCAAAGCCGACAGTGTAAAGCGTGTTGTAACCGACAGTATAAATGCCATAAAGGCAAAGGCAGAAGCCGAAGCCCGGAAAGCTGCCGAAGAAGCGAAGCAGGCCGCAAAGAAAGCCGCAGAGGATGAATTAAAAAGACAGATCTCTGGCAAAAAGGATAGCAGCGATCTGAAAAAAGACCTTGAAAAAGCAGGACAGGATGCCGGGGATAAAGCCAAAGATGCGCTGAAAGGAATTTTGAAAAAGAAGAAATAGTTTCCTTGAACCAGATCCCTATATTCGTATCACGCATCAGCCCGCGCCTGTCTTATATACTGGGCTGGCTGTTTGAGGAACGGATCGGGACGGGCTTCCGCATCGTCACCAGCAAGGCGGAAGCAGCGGCATTGCCTTTTTGTATCGCATACGGTGCGGTCTTGCCCGGAAGTTTATCGATTCCCGATACCGGATTGTTATGGGAGGAATCCATTCGTCCGCAGAAAACAGGCGGCGGATCCTGGCAAGACCTGCCGGTTATTTTTTCATCTTCTGATGCGGATTACACACTTCCGTTTGATCTTTTCTCCGGCCTGTTCTTCCATATCAGCAGATACGAAGAATACCTTCCCTACACACCGGACAAGCATGGCCGTTACCCGGCTGCAGAAAGTCAGCTATATAAGAGCGGCTGCCTGGAGCGCCCGCTGGCAGACGAATGGGTGCAGGCTTTCCGGCTGCTATTGCAACAGGCTTTTAACCAGTCCGTACCCACCCCGGCCTTTTCATTTCAGCCAACCTATGATATAGACATTGCCTGGTCGTACCGGCACAAAGGATGGAAACGGACTGCCGGCGCCATGCTGAAGGATCTGTCTGCCGGCAAGCTCAAAGCGCTCGGAGAGCGGCTTAAAGCAAACACAGGAAAGCGTAAAGATCCTTACGATGCATTCGATACCATGCAGGAATGGCACCACCGTTACGAGTTCCGCCCTTATTATTTCATACTGGCCAGTCTGCGTACTACTGCTTTCGATAAAAATATTCGTCCTGATCACCCGGCTATGCAGGCATTGATCCGACAACTGGGTTCAGAAGGAGTCGTTGGTATGCATCCTTCTTATTATTCGGATCAGCATCCCGGACATCTGGTTGAAGAAAAAAAGGAATTGGAAAATATACTCGGGCAAGACATCGTTTATTCGCGGCAGCACTACATCAAACTCAAGCTGCCCGACACCTGCACAGCGCTGCTTCGTGCCGGTATCACCGATGATTTCAGCATGGGGTACGGTACGCATACCGGCTTCCGTGCAGCAACAGGGCAATCCTTCCTTTGGTACGACCTCATGAGCGAAACCGCTACTACTTTGCGGCTGCATCCGTTTTGTTTCATGGACACTACGGCGCGGTTCGAAGCCGGTCTTGCTGCGCCGGAAGCATTTCGGAAACTGGAACAGATGACCCGATTGCTGCAGGATACGCACAGCCGGCTGATCACGATATGCCACAACTTTTCATTGGGAACGGACCCGGGGTGGGGCGGGTGGGGGGAGGCTTATCATGATTTTCTGCAGCGGCGATCAGGTGAAGGAATATTGCAGGCATGAATTTTTAAGGGCTATAGTAATCAAACG
>JBEBVQ010000247.1:0-3719 GCA_040392625.1 Taibaiella soli
TGCATCCGTTCCTTCATATCCTGAACTTCTCCATCGACCCTGACCTTGAGATATCCCTGCTTGCGCAGCTGCTCAAACAATTCGCGGTAATGCCCTTTGCGGCCGCGGATCAGCGGGGCCAGCAGGGCGATTTTCTTACCGCTGAAATGCGTATCGATATGGTCAACGATCTCCTCCTCGCTGAATTTTGACATTTTTTTGCCGGTGTTGTAGGAAAACGCTTCCGCAGTCCGGGCAAACAGCAGCCTCATGAAATCATATACCTCCGTGACCGTGCCAACGGTAGAACGCGGGTTGCGGTTGGTTGTTTTCTGCTCGATGGAGATCACCGGCGAAAGCCCCGATATTTTATCGACATCCGGCCGGTCGAGGTCGCCCATAAACTGCCTGGCGTAAGCGGCAAAGCTCTCCATATAGCGGCGCTGCCCTTCGGCAAAGATCGTATCGAAGGCCAGGGACGATTTGCCGCTGCCGCTGATACCGGTAATGACTACGAGTTGTTGTTTAGGGATGCGGACATCAATGTTTTTCAGGTTGTGGACCCTGGCGCCCATCACATCTATATATCCCTGATCCTCCCCTGCAGATACTTTCTTGCTCATAAAAAACAATGCAAGTTAATAAGTAATCAGGGGAATGTTTTCAGGCATTAATATTTCCTTTCAATAACATAATTGACCAATTCCTCCATCGCCTGCCTGGCCGGCGAATCCGGGTACCGGCGGAGCAGGTCCAGGGCTTCCTGCTGGTATTCTTTCATTTTCCCTGCGGCATACCCGATTCCGCCCGATTCTTTCACCAGGTGGATCACCTCATCCACTTTTTTCCGGTCGGTACTCTGGTTTTTGATAATGTATATAATTTTTTTCCGGGTAGCCGGATCTGCATGCTGGAGGGTGTAAATCAGCGGGAGCGTCATCTTTTTTTCCTTAATGTCAATTCCGGTAGGTTTGCCGATATTATCCTGCCCGTAATCAAACAGATCGTCTTTGATCTGGAAGGCAATCCCCGCCTTTTCACCGAAAAGGCGGAATTGGGCGGTGGTTTCCTCATTTCCTGAAGAGGAGAATGCTCCTGCCGCACAGGCAGCGGAAAGGAGCGAGGCTGTTTTTGCCCGTATTATTTCGAAGTATATATCTTCCCGGATATCCAGTTTTCTGGCTTTTTCCATCTGCAGCAACTCTCCTTCGCTGATCTCTTTTACCGCCCTCGAAGTGATTTGCAGGATCTTGTAATCGCCATGTTCTACCGAGAGCAGCAATCCTTTTGCAAGCAGGTAATCCCCTACCAGTACAGCTATTTTATTTTTCCATAATGCGTTTATTGAGAAAAAATTTCTACGAATCATGGCATTGTCCACCACATCATCATGTACCAGTGTGGCGGTATGGAGCAGTTCGATCAAAGATGCGGCCCGGTAAGTTGTTTCCGTGATGCCCCCGGCTATTTTTGCCGAGAGAAAGACGAACATGGGGCGCATTTGTTTCCCTTTTCTACGTATGATGAAACGCATTATGCGGTCAAGTAACGGATTGCTGCCCTTTACATTGTCCGAGAATTTCCGTTCAAATTCTTCCAGCTCTTTTCCGATTATCTGTTTAACGTGTTTCATCAACGAATCCTTCGTTAGGTGGTGTAAAGTTTATAAAATTCGGTGAAGAATTTAAAAAATCCGGGGAGAATGGAAAAAGAATGGCATAATCCTTGCTGATAAACTGTTAAAATAAAAGCAGTCAGTTTTTTGTTTTTTTGAAAGTGTAGTCTATCTTTGTCATATCATTTTTAAACCGAAGTCTGTTATATAAACAATCTGTCATGGTCAACAAGAAGTACCTATTATTAGCGGGCTTATGCTCCGTCATGGCTTTAGAGCCAGTGCAAGCCCAGGAAAGCGGAACCCAGGAAGGCACATCCCAATACTCAAATCGCGATATGACCTATCGTGGCGATAGTTATGATGTCCTTGATTCGAATTTTGTACCTAAGAACCGCAGAGGCCAGCAACGCAGGTACCTGAATCATCAATATATTTTCCCCGCAAAACCCAAAAGCATGTGGGAGATCGGCGTTGGCGGCGGCTTATACAACATTGTAGGGGACGTGCCAACCCAGATGCTCTGGCAAAAAGGCGGATATGGTCTTCACGGACATGTCCGTAAAGCATGGGGATATACATTCTCTACCCGTTTGCAGTATATGTATGGTGTAGGTAAGGGTATGCAATGGCAGCCTTCTACAAATTACAGCAACAACGCCGCATGGAATGGCCGTAACAATACTTACAACTACCAGTCGCCTTCAGCCGGACAGCCTATATTCTACAATTACAAGACAGAGGCACACCAGTTAAATCTGGACCTGATCGCTTCTACCAATAATATCCGGTTCCACCGGGGTAAACTGGGTCTTGCATTTTATGGTTATGTAGGCCTTGGTGCAAATGCTTACCAGACCTGGGTCAATGCTTTGGATGAGAATTATGAAGGGTATAATACTTTGTATAATGATATTGTTGCCCAATACACTGATCCGAACACAGGCCAGATTCCTTACGAGAACCGTAAGGACGTAAAGAAAGCACTCCGTGACGGAATGGACGATTCTTACGAAACTGATGCGGAATCTGAAAGCGGTAACCGTGAGACGCCCATCTTTGGCAAGAAAACCCTAAGCCTTGTAGGAAGCCTTGGCGCCGGCATGCAGATCCGTTTGTCAAAACGTTTCAACATTGCCCTGGAAAACCGCTTTACCATGTTTGCCGGAAACCAGGATCTGCTGGACGGACAGCGCTGGGCAGAGCAGGTTGCCGGAAGCCCGGTCAGCACTTCTCAGAAAGATGCGATCAACTATACCTCACTGGGTCTGAACTTCAACCTCGGCGGAAAGAACAATGTTGAACCGCTGTACTGGCTGAACCCCCTGGATCATGTATATGGAGAGCTGAGCGCTCCCCGTCATATGCAGCTGCCGGAACCCGTTCTGTCTGACACAGATGGCGACGGTATCGCCGACCAGTTCGATAAATGCCCCGGTACTCCTTCCGGTGTAGCTGTTGACAGCCATGGCTGCCCGATGGATACGGATGGTGACGGCGTACCTGATTATCTGGATAAGCAACTGATCACTCCGACAGAATGCCAGCCTGTTGATGCAGATGGTGTGGGTGAATGCCCCTGCAATTGCGACGGTATTGTTGCGGCATGCGGTAATATCTCTGCCGGCAGCATCGCCTTCACAGGAAGCAATACGAAAGTTGCGACTTCCGTACAGGCTCAGCTGGCTACTCTTGCAGCACAGATGCAGGCTAACCCGACTTGTAAGATCGTTCTGATCGGACAGGGTAATGCAAGCAAAGTACAGCAGCAACGCAGCTGGGATCGTGTAAACGCTATCCAGGAATACATGAGCGAAAAACACGGAATCGACCGTAACCGCTTCATCTTCCAGTACGGACAGCCCGGTGATCCTAACTCGGTAATGTACCGTTCTGCTCAACCCGGTGAAGACGGACCGAGCTCTGTAGCTCCTCCGCATCCCCAACTGAGCAATCAGCGCTAGGTATTCATTAGCAATCATACTGAATGAAAAAGTCCCGGAGCAGTCCGGGACTTTTTTTATGACAATTTGTTTCAGGGTATTACATGATGGCGGGACGAAAAAAAGAGAGGCTGACCGGAAATGCGGGTGTCAGAGCAGCTCCTTATGGTAAGCAAGCAATC
>JBEBVQ010000248.1:0-3705 GCA_040392625.1 Taibaiella soli
GTGTGATCCTGGCGTTCCTGCTCCAGGCCGGTGTATTGTCTGATTATATGGATAGTGTGCTTGGAGCATACCTGTCGAAAGGGCCGGTACTCGCCGTGGCTGTCGGGGCAGGTTTATTGATGTTCGTACTCCTGATCGTTGTATATAGAAAGATCCGGCATTCCAGGATCGGTCTGTTCCTGGCCGGCGTAGGGGATGGTATCATGTCCATCCTCCGTATGAAGCGGAGCGGCTTGTTCCTGTTTCATACCTTTATGATCTGGCTTTGCTATTTCGGGCAGATATATGTGGGCTTCAAGTGTATTGTCGCTACCGAAGCGCTTTCCGTGCTTGCAGGTTTGTCGGTGCTGATATTCGGGAGCCTGGGCATGATCGTAACGCCCGGCGGGCTGGGCGCCTATCCGATCGCTGTACAGAATATTCTGGTAGTGTACGGCATTGACCCGGCGTATGGCTTTGCGTTCGGATGGGTAGCATGGTCGGCTCAGACGTTCACTATTCTGATCCTGGGCGCAGCCGCCCTTTTGATATTACCTGCATACAACCGTAAAAGATATGGACAGGATACAATGGATAACCAATAAGATATTCACACGGGATGCGCTCGTCCGGCATTGTAATGCGCTCCGCACCACCGGCAAAAAGATTGTTTTTACCAACGGATGTTTCGATATCCTCCATCACGGGCACCTCGACTTGCTGGCGAAAGCCGCCGATATGGGAGATGTGCTGGTCGCCGGTGTCAATAGCGATGCTTCCGTAAAAAGATTAAAAGGCGATGACCGCCCGGTAAATACGGAAGCGGACCGTGCCTTCCAGCTTGCGTCCCTGCTCTGTGTGGACGCAGTATGCCTCTTTGAAGAAGACACGCCGGCCGGCCTGATTGAGGCCATACGGCCTGATGTGCTGGTAAAGGGCGGCGATTATACAGTTGACCGGATTGCCGGAGCCGATTTTGTGCTGCAGCAGGGCGGGGCCGTTGAGATCATACCATTTGTACCGGGCTATGCCACTACCGCACTGATCGCCCGTATTAAGAAATTGTAAAGAAATTGTTTTTGGCGTTTCGTTTTTCCGGTAGTTGTGTTTTACCGGCTATATTTGTTTGCAGACCAATATCGTAGTTTACTGTGAAGCCCGATAAAACTATTATTAGGGATCTGAGCTGGCTGGCATTTAATGCGCGCGTATTGCAGGAGGCCAAAGATCCGGATGTTCATTTACTGGAGCGGCTGCGGTTTCTCGGTATTTTTTCCAATAACCTGGATGAGTTTTTTCGCGTGCGCGTTGCTACCCTCAGCCGGATGGCGCGCCTGGGGAAAACGGCAAAAGTGCACCTGGAGCATAATCCCGAAAAAATATTGCGTCAGATACATCAGACCGTGCAGGCGCAGCAGCATGAGTTTGACAGCATTTACGCCACAGTGATACGGGAGCTGCGTAAAGAGAATATCCGTATCAAGAATGAACGGCAGCTTTCACGGGTGCAGAAGCTTTTTGTGAAGCAATATTTTGATGAGCAGGTAAGTACGCAGATCGTGCCGCTGATGATCGAGAGCATACCCAATATGCCGCTGCTGCACGACAAATCCATCTATCTGGCCTGTGTATTGGGTAATACCGGCAATTCCATGCTGCAGCGCTATGCATTGATCGAAATACCGGCGAAAGTCCTTCCGCGATTTCTTTTGCTGCCTTCGGAAGAAGGGCGCAAAGATGTAATACTGCTGGAAGATATTATACGGTTTAATCTACCGGCATTGTTCGCACCTTTTGGCTTTGACCGGTTTCTCGGATATATTATCAAGGTGACGCGCGATGCGGAACTTGAAACCGATGGTGAAGTAAATACCAACCTGATCGAAGAGCTTGAAAAAAGGCTGAAGAACAGGAAGCGCGGACGTGCTACCCGTTTTGTTTATGACCGCGCGATCGACCCGGGGCTGCTGGCTTACCTGATCAAACGGCTGGGATTATCTAAAAAAGATAACCTGATCGCCGGCGGGCGGATCCATAATTTCAAGGACTTTATGGACTTCCCTGCCTCGGTATTCCCCGACCTGCAGCCGCGCTGTAAGCCGTTTGTTCATCCGCTTTTCAGGCAGCCCGTCCGTATTATGAAAGTAATGGAGGAGCGGGATGTCATGCTGCATTTTCCCTATCATTCATTTGACTCGGTGATAGACCTGCTCCGGGAAGCTGCGATAGATCCTTTTGTGCAAAGTATCCATATCACCTGCTACCGGCTCGCCAAAGATTCCAAGATCGTTAATGCCCTGCTGAATGCGCTGCGTAACGGCAAGCAGGTGACCGTAATGTTGGAGTTGCTTGCACGTTTTGACGAAGAAGCCAACCTGCGCTGGAAGACACGCCTTGAAGAAGAAGGAGCTACCGTGCTGCTGGGGCCGCCGGAGATGAAAGTCCATGCCAAGCTCTGTGTGATCAAAAAGACCGAGTTTAAGAAAACGCAGTACTATGGTTTTGTTTCTACGGGCAATCTGAATGAGCACACCGCACAATATTATACCGATCATTGCCTGCTGACCACTCATCCCGGTATCATTGCAGATATCAACCGGATCTTTATGGCCCTCGAGCAGCCGCAGATGAAAACCGGCAGTCTGGGGCATTGTAAGGTATTGCCGGTATCGCCGGTCACTATGCGGTCTTTCTTTTCCGCGCAAATAAAGAAAGAGATCAAGCTGGCAAAGAAGAATAATGATGTTTCCGTATTGCTGAAAATGAACAGCCTTTCCGATACGGCATTGATCGAAGATCTGTATGAAGCAGCTAAAGCAGGCGTACCGGTGCGAATGATTATCCGGGGTATTTGCTGCGCTTATACCCGGCACAAGACATTTAAAAGAAATATCGAAGCGATCAGCATTATTGACGAATACCTGGAGCACGGGCGCATATTTGTTTTCGGGAGTGGTGAAAGACAACAGATGTATATCTCTTCTGCCGACTGGATGGTGCGTAACCTCGATCATCGCATTGAAGCGGCATGCCCGGTGTATGATCCCGTTATCCGTCAGGAACTTACAGATATGCTCGAAATACAGCTTGCAGAAAATGTAAAAGGCCGTATATTGGATAATGAGCAGCAAAACCATTATGTAGTACGGGAGGACGGAGCGCCCAAAGTTCGTTCACAGATGGTTGTATATAATTACCTGCTCAACAAAAAATATTAACCCGGTTTGAAACAGGCTCGTACGGGCATTTTCAAATGCGCTGATTAAACATGATCCTTGCTGCTATAGATATTGGCTCGAATGCTGTGCGCCTGCTGATCTCGGAGGCTGCACCTTATCACGATGCTACTTCATACACCAAGCTATTGCTGTTGCGCATACCGCTGCGGCTTGGTTTTGATGTGTTTTCCGGTGGCGTTATAAGTGAAGATAAGCAGGGGCGGCTGATCGAATCATTGAAAGCATTTCGTCATCTCATGAATGTATATAAAGTGGATGCCTGGCGCGCATGTGCCACCTCTGCCATGCGGGATGCAAAAAATTGCGAAGCTATTCTGGCTGCGGTAAAGCAGAATACCGGGATTACCATCGAAGTGATCAGCGGACAGGAGGAAGCCGGTATTTTTTACCAGATGCATATTGCCGAACAGCCCCATACCGGCAAGTCGTATCTATATGTTGACGTTGGCGGCGGCAGCACTGAAGTGACCCTGTTTTCAGGCGATAC
>JBEBVQ010000249.1:0-3685 GCA_040392625.1 Taibaiella soli
GCATCCAGGTCCATACATCCGTTGCCGGGTCATAGCGCCACATATCATTCAGTTTACCTGTTGTAGTACCTAATTTATCTCTTCCGTTCCCTCCGAATATCCATACTTTACCCGACTGATCCGTCCAACACATTGAACCACCACGGGCGCCAGGATAATTTGTGGCTGCCGCTACGCCCATTGTTCCATAGTTACCCGCCTGATCTACCGCATTGGAACCACCCATCCAAGTCCATGTGTCTGTATACGGATTATATTTCCACATGTCATTCAGATATCCCCCGGCATTCGTAGCACCGCCGAAAATCCAGAAATTACCCTCCGCATCTACCCAGGCAGCACAAGGCACACCATTAGCTCCACGGGCTCGCGGCAGATTTGTGGAAGCAGCTATTCCCTTGACCCCATAGTTCCCCTGATCATCTATTGTATTTGTGCCGCTGATCCACGTCCATATATTGGTAGCCGGGTCGTATCGCCACAGATCATTCAAAAAACCCTGTGTAGTGGATACTGCACGGCCGTGTCCGCCAAACAACCAAAATTTGCCCGCAGAATCCGTCCAACAAACTGCACCACGACGTCCCCCAGGCTGATTCGTTGATGCAGAGACTCCTTTCGTACCATAAATACCGGGTTGCTGAAATCCTCCATTGGTGTTATATGAAAACGTGCCTTTCACCCACATCCACCTACCGGTACTTACATTATATCGCCACAAATCATTCAAACAATTAGTACCGGTATTAAACTCTCCCCCAAACACCCAAATATTGCCGACAGTGTCTGTCCATCCTACTCCCCCAAATCTTCCGGGTGGCCTTATGCTTGCTGCTTCAACACCCATAACTGCGCCGGTACCTCTATCGTTTAATGAACTCAAACCAGAGACCCATGTCCATTGTGCGTTTGTGTCGGTTACCTGAGCTTGTGCGGCCGGCAATAATAACGTAAAAGAAACTACGCTAAAAAGTAAAAATATTGATCTCATAATTACATTTTGTTGAGTGAACAGATGAATGATTGCGGAATGATTGGATTGCGATGAGAAAATCAGTTGTTCAAAAGTAGCGGCAGGTATAATATCTAACAATCACATGTCCATGTGATACGGAAACAGGACCCCGTCAGTCTTAAGCCGGTTCAAAAAAATCCGTTTCTATCATTTAACTTTTAGATGCCGTAAGGAAGAAATCACTGCGCTGACAGAAAAAAATCAGGGGCGGCCTTCGAAAGCCGCCCCTGATTACAGACCTGAAAAGGGTTAAATTATTTTCGCTTCGCCATAGCCGAACAAATCATACCTCTCCTCTGAAAGCTTTATTCAGCACTTCCGTTTTACTGTTCACCTGAAGCTTCCGGTAAATATTCTTGATATGCGTACGCACTGTATCAATGGATACAGATAACCTGTCTGCAATCAGCTTGTAGCTCAGGCCATCTGTAAGCGCCCGGATCACCTGCATCTCCCGTGGCGAAAGTATGTCATCTTCTTTTCGCCGGGAAGGTGTAAAATGCTCTACAACCTTCCGGGCGATAGAAGGAGACATGTAACTGCCACCGGCCTTTATTTCGAAAATTGCTTTTAATAATTCCGGCATCGGCGTATTTTTCAGTGCGTATCCTGTTGCCCCTGCACAGAGCGATTGAAAGATACGTGTGCTGTCGTTAAAGACCGTGAGCATGATAATATCCGATAAAGGGAAGAGCGCTTTGATATGCTTTACGCCTTCAATACCACTCATGCCGGGAAGATTAATGTCGCATAGAATTACGTCCGGGGCCTCAATATGCTCTGCTTTAGCCGTTTCGAGAAAATCTTCCACGCTCCCGGCCATCAGTAAAACAGTTACACCTTCCTGTCCGTTAAAAAATTCCCCGAGGCTATCCCGTACATGTTCACCATCTTCGATAATCGCCAGTTTGACCCGCTGCCTCATGTCCTATATTTATTTTGCAAAATTGATAAATCAAGTCTTAAACGCTGCTCACATAATCATGTGACATTTCCCTTCCGTACAGTAATCATAAATGTATCCTCTTGTATTTCGTAATACATCTCGGCGCCAATTTTTTCCGCTCTCATCTGTATGTTCTTCAATCCCTGCCCGCGTATTCCCTGCCGGTGCGCATGTACACCATCATTCACCACCCGGAATAAAAATACATTTTCATTGTGATAACGCAGCGTAATCTCCACAGTAGTTACCTCGGCATGCTTCACGACATTATTAATTGCCTCTTTGAATATCAGGTAGAGCTGCTGCCGGAGTTCGGGCAGCATCTTCTGTCGGGAGTGTATATCCCCGACGTCAACCCTGAGCGCCACCTGCATCGGCAGCAGCAGCTCTTCTGCATAATCGCGTATACGTTCAGACAAACTACCGGGCATATCATTCCGTGCATCTACTGCCCACAATATGTCCCCCATAGTTACGATCGCTTCCCGGCTCAGAGATGCGATCTTCTCCAGTCTTACATCTTTTTCGGGGCCTGTGTTTCCGCTAAACCGAAGGTTGTCGGAGAACAGGGTAATGCTGGTCAGCAAACTGCCTACCTCATCATGCAGATTGCTCGAAAGCTGTAGCCGCATTAATTGCATCTTTTTCAAATTCCGGTATTTGAACCAAAAGAAGACAGACAGCAGTGTAACAAAAACTGCCACGATCATTACATAGAACCACAGTGTATTGTAAAAAGGCTTTTTAATGTGTATGAAAAAATGCAACTGGTTTGAAGCCACAACACCACGCATCGTCATACCGCGTACCTGCACGGTGTACCGTCCATAAGGAATTCCGTGCAGCCGCAGCACCGGCTCGCCGGACAATGGGATCCAATCATCAAACAACCCCAGGATCCGGTATGTAAAAATATTATGAATCGGATCTGTGTAATCTGTCATACCCAAATTAAAGACAAGAGAAGCATTGGGAGAATGCAGCACTATTTCATCACCATTCCCCTTAAAATCACTGATCATTGTAAATGCCTTTGCCTCTTCATCCCATTTTGATACAGGCAAAACAAATAAACGCACGTCCTGTGTTGCTGCTTTACTTATATCCCGGGGATAGAAGGCATTGACTCCATTAACGGTGCCGAAATACATCCGGCCATCCCGTCCTTTGAAATAAGAGTTGTAATTAAAGTCATTGTTACACAGCCCGTCTATGGTATAATAATTATAAAACCGGTCCTCCGAAGCATAATAACAACTTAATCCGTTGGAAGTGCTGAACCAGCGATTACCATTGCCTTCGCTCAGCATGCCATAGACGATATCGCTGCCCAGCCCGTTATGTTCCCTGTTAAAGTACCGGACGCTTGTCCTGTCAGGATCGATCAGGTTTATACCACCGCCATTCGTCCCGATCCACAAATATCCAAGGCTGTCTTCTTCTACAAAATATACTTCATTGGAAGACAAGGCTGGAACAGATGCTTTATCAAAATGCTCCAGCACTCCATCTTCTTCATGCCACTTATATACGCCACAATTAGTGGCAATCCATACAGCTTCTCCATCGGCGGTACTTTTTATATCCAGAACGGGACAAAGCTTTTTGTCAAAAATATCTTTTTGATGATGCTCCAGAATATTTGTTTTCGGGTCGTAGCACATCATTCCTTGTGGCGTACCTATCCATATCGTTTTGTCCTTCCCTCTGAATAAAGAGTATGC
>JBEBVQ010000250.1:0-3669 GCA_040392625.1 Taibaiella soli
TTGCTCCGCGCGGTTTTCAGGATGGTGCCGCCGCGCTGGATAATATTGGATACGTCTGTGGTCTTCATCCGGAAAATATCCCCTTCGATCATGCCCTGGTATCCCCTGCGGATGCCATATACTTCCATCTCATGATAGATAGCAGTGCGTACAACAGCGCGTATGGCCGCATTCATACCGGGACTGTCTCCCCCTGAAGTCAGTACCCCTATTTTCCGGATATTGGAACTCATCTGAATAATTTTCTCCTGAAAGCTATAAATTTTTTTTGAAGGAACGGTAAAACAGATAACCGTTATAGTCGCACATCGGAAGAAATGGCCGATCATTTCTCTTTACCGTCTTAAAAAATCATTATTCCCCGTTCTTGCCGTACCTTTATATGCTCAAGCAATTGCTTATAATTTATTTTTCATGATTTTTTCTTCGAAGCTGATAGAAGATGCTGTGCAGGAGTTTTCCCGCCTTCCGGGGATCGGCAGAAAAACAGCGTTGAGGATGATATTGCACCTGCTGAAGCAGGATAAGCAGGAAGTAGAAAATTTTACCGGTGCATTATCGCGGATGCGTAATGAGATCCGTTTTTGCCGGGACTGCCATAATATTTCTGACGGGGATCTGTGCAGTATCTGCGCTAACCCTGGCCGTAACAGGAGCCAAGTGTGCGTGGTAGAGAATATACGCGACGTCATTGCGATAGAAAGCACTCAGCAATATAGTGGCCTGTATCATGTGCTGGGTGGTATTCTTTCTCCACTTGATGGTATCGGCCCGGAGCAACTGTTTGTGGCATCGCTGCACGAGCGGGTGGCACATAAAGGTGTGGAAGAGTTGATCATGGCCATAAGCCCTACGATAGAAGGGGATACAACGGTCTATTATATCGCCCGGCAATTGAAAGACCTGCCGGTGCAGATCACAACCATTGCGCGCGGTATCGCCTTCGGCGGCGAACTGGAATATACGGACGAAATGACCCTGGCACGATCCATTGCAAAAAGATTGCCGGTAGAGAATTATGTGCAAATGGGGTAGGGGCAACCCTTGTGCTTGCCCTGTTTACATCCCCCCAACATACCCAAAAAGGGCAACCACAAGGGTTGCCCCTACTATTTATGCCGGGCCGCCAGCACATCGCATACTTCCTGCAACGTTACTTCTTTCATCCGAAGTAATACCAGCAAATGAAACAGCAGGTCTGCCGTTTCATTGAGCAAACGTTCCCGGTTATTGTCCTTGGCTTCGATGACGACCTCTACCGCTTCTTCTCCTACTTTTTGGGCAATCTTGTTGATGCCTTCGGCAAATAATGATGCGGTGTAGGAATGCGCAGGATCCGCCTCTCGCCGGGATGCGATGATCTGCTCGAGGGTGCGCAGGAAATCCGGGTGTACATTTATTTCATTAAAGCAGGTGTCTGCACCGGTATGACAAACCGGTCCGGCAGGCGTTGCCTGTATCAGCAGACAGTCGTTGTCACAATCCGCCCTCACCGATATTAATTCCAGGTAGTTGCCGGAAGTGTCTCCTTTGGTCCACAGCATTTGCCGGGATCGGCTGTAAAAAGTAACCCTGTTTTTTTCTACAGTCTGCTGGAGCGCCTCCTGATTCATATAGCCCAGCATCAATACTTTTTGAGTCGCATGGTCTTGTATAATCGCGGGCATCAATCCGTCCGGGTATTTTGAGAAATCGGGGTTCATAGTCTGACGTTTATTTTTTGAGTTTTCAGGTATTGTTTTAAATCGGGTATAGCCAGCTCTTTATTGTGGAAGATGCCTGCGGCCAATGCAGCGTCTGCTTTGCCTTTAATAAATACGTCGGCGAAGTGCGCCATGTTACCCGCCCCGCCGCTGGCAATGACCGGTACCGGGACCGATGTGGCAATGTTTCTTGTAATTTCAAGCGCGAATCCGGATCGCGTTCCGTCATGGTCAATGGAGGTGAGCAGGATTTCCCCGGCGCCACGCGCCACGCTTTCGCGTACCCAGTCGGTGGTCTTGATATCTGTAGCGATGCGCCCTCCGTTGATGTGTACATAATGATCCTGTCTGCCGGGGTCGTATTGTGTATCTACAGCCAGTACAACGCATTGGCTGCCGAAGCTGCGGGCCAGGTCGGAGATCAGTTGTGGTTGCTTTACGGCCGCACTGTTTATGGATATTTTATCAGCCCCCGCGCTTAACAGTGTGTGTACATCGGCAACTGAAGTAATGCCGCCGCCCACCGTAAACGGGATGCTGATCTTCCGGGCAATTCTTTTCACAAGACCTGCAAAGGTTTTCCGTTGTTCGTACGTTGCCGATATGTCGAGGAATACAAGCTCGTCGGCGCCGGCATATGTATAGTACGCTGCCAGCTCCACGGGGTCGCCCATAGCACGCAATTGCTCGAACCGGATGCCTTTTACGGTTTGCCCGTTGTGAATGTCGAGACAGGGAATGATACGTTTGGTTAGTGTCATGATGATAATATAATCGTGCGAATGTCTTTTGCGGTAATGGAGCCTTCGTAAAAAGCCTTGCCGATGATCACGCCTTTGCAGCCGGCATAAGCAACGGATATGATGTCGTCAACGGTAGTAATACCACCACTCGCGATCAGGTGTATATCCGGGAAGCGACTGCATAATGATTGATACAGATCGGTGGCGGAGCCGTTCATCATACCGTCTTTCTCCACATCGGTACAGAAGACCTGCCGCAGGCCGATCCGGTTGTATTGATCTATAAAATCCTGTATGGTCATTGCGGTGTCTTCCTGCCATCCGTGCACACACAGTTTTTCGTTGCGTACATCGGCGCCGAGCAATATGCGCTCGGATCCATATTGTTGCGCCCATTGGGAAATCAACGCAGGGTTACGCACTGCCAGGCTGCCGATCCCCGCCATGGCTGCGCCTGCATCGAATACCCGTCTCATGTCTTCATCCGTCCGGATGCCGCCGCTGAAGTCTATACGCAGGTTGGTATTGCGGGCTATTGATTCCAGTATGTGCAGGTTGGTGATGCTGCCGCTTCGCGCTCCATCAAGGTCCACCAGGTGCAGGCGTGTAAGGCCCATGTCTTCAAACTTCCCGGCGATGGTAACCGGATTATTGCTGTATGTAGTCTGACGGGAGAAATCTCCCTGTGCCAGCCGGATGCAGGATCCGTTGATGAGGTCTATCGCGGGGATGATGTCAATCATAATTTTAAGAAATTGGATAACAATGTAGCTCCGTCTTCACCGGATTTTTCGGGGTGGAATTGTACGCCGTAGAAGTTGCTTTGCTGTACTGCAGCGCTGTAAGGCTGAATGTATTCGGTGGTAGCAATGGTGTACGTCCCTTGCGGTACATAGTAGCTGTGTACATAGTACATGTAGCTCCCCGGTGAAATATCTTGAAATAAGGGGCCTTTCAATTGGTCTATCCGGTTCCACCCGGTCTGTGGTATTTTTTCTGATCCACTGAATTTTTGTACGGTTGTGTTGATGATGCCCAGGCATTCTGTATCATCTTCTTCCGAGCGATTGCAGAGCAATTGCATGCCGAGGCAAATGCCCAGCACGGGTTGTTGCAATGCCGGTATCAGCTTGTCCAGCTTTGCCTGGCGCAAATAGTGCATCGCTGCGCCCGCTGCGCCGACTCCCGGAAAGATCACTTTATCGGCGGTGCGTATTGTGTCG
>JBEBVQ010000251.1:0-3620 GCA_040392625.1 Taibaiella soli
GAATTCAGCCTGCTGATGTATCTGATGCGCAACCGGGAGCGGGTACTGTCGCGCACCGAGATCACAGAGGCAGTGTGGGATATTCACTTCAGCTCACATACCAATGTCGTGGATGTCTATATCAATTATCTCCGCAATAAAATTGACAAAGATTTTGATGACAAACTGATACACACCATCAAAGGCAGGGGGTACCAGTTAAAGCTGAAGCGCGATGAACCTTAAGCAAAAACTGGCGCTGCGCTCGACGGTTGTCTGTGCCGTGACGCTGCTGCTGGTGTTCGGCGGTACTTTCTACTTTTTCAAAAATTATATTGACCTCCAGTATTACCGGCTGCTCGATGAGCGGGCGGTGACCGCTGCATTTATTTTCCTGGAGAAAGACGAATTGAGCAAGCAGAACTACCGCAGCTACGAAAAAAAATACCTGCAGTCGCTGAGCGAAGAAATGATACAGATATACGATGATCGGGGCATCGTATCTTTTGTAGAAGAAGAAGCTGGTTTCCCCGTTTCCCCGGAGTTGCTCCGGAAAATCAGGACACAGGAAAAGTATAATTTCCAGCGGGGGAACCGGCAATTTTCCGGGATCTTTTATAAAGACAATCAGGGGGATTTTGTGATCATCATTTCCGGGATCAACACCCGTGCCGAGGGGCAGGTGAGAAGCCTGCTGTACCTGATGAGCTTGTTCTTTGTGATCGGTATCGTGATCAATTACCTGTTCAATATTTTCGTGGCCAACAGGACCTTCCGGCCTTTCTCCGCCGTGCTGCGCAAGGTAAATGCGATCTCTGCGGAAAACCTGCACGACAGGTTGTCCGTTACGCCTGGCCGTAAGGATGAGCTGGAAGATCTTGTCTCAACACTCAACATGTTCCTTGGGCGGCTCGAGAAAGAAGTAAATAATCAGAAAAGCTTTCTGAAAAATATTTCCCATGAGCTGAAAACGCCGCTGACTGCTATTATTGGCAGGGCAGAAGTGGCGCTGGAGCATGATCGTTCGGATTACCGGCAGGTGCTGCAGAAGATTGTCCAGGATACGGCGGAGGTGAAGTCTGTTATCGAAGGGTTATTGCTTATCAGCGGTCTTCAGGTAAGCGGTGCGGCAAGCGCTTCCCATACCCTGTTCCGGATAGACGAGCTGGTATGGGAAGTGCTGGAAAAGCTGAGATTCAAATATCCGGATGCCGTATTCCATACTTCGCTTGAGGTGGCGTCTCAGGAAGAGCATTTACTCGACATACATGCGCACCGGGATCTGCTTGCTACTGCGCTCATGAATGTAGTGGATAACGCAGTCAAGTACAGCAGCGACCAGCGTGCGGAGATCGTGATACGCGTTATTGGTGGAAAGCCTGAGATCGTAGTGCGCGACAACGGTCCGGGTATCCCGGCGCCGGAGCGCGGGCAGATATTCGACCTGTTTTTCCGGGGTTCGAATGTCCGGCATATACCGGGGCAGGGGATTGGTCTTTCCCTTACCCGGCAGATACTTGAATTTTGCGGTGCGGCATTGTTCATTCAGGATGCGCCGGGAGGCGGCACGGAAGTGCGGTTGGGGTTTTAGTGGCCCGGATTCAGCGGATCATGTCCTGATAGAAACTGGCCTGATTTTGAAGTAATTCCTTTTGCCAGATTAGATTCTATCCATCTTTGCAGGGATAACACAAAAATAATTGCTCCCGGCTTCATTCTTAAACCTATCGAATTCGATGGGTTTAAAATCAGCGTTATTCAGCCATTCCCAAAGTCCGGGAAATTCGATGGGTTAAAGGACTTGGGATCAATGATCCTGTGGATAGTTGTATGACATGCAATTTGCGTAATTCAATCCGCCATACCCGTTTTTAAACACTTAAAACGGATGACAAGGAAATTACTTCAGGTCATCCCGGCATACAACAAACAACTCCGGTGCATCAGCCCCAGTTAACCGTTCTCCTGATCCTGCTTTTGATCCTGCCACCAACGTGATTGATCTCCCGTATATTGATCAGGTGCGCTGCTTCCACGAGCTTATACAGGTGATGCAACAAAAAATGACTGGGAGAGGCAGAAAACTCTGCATAGTAATCTTTTGATAATGCCATCCGGGTGATCTCTCTCAGTTCATGCAGCCATTTGTCCAATTTGCGCCGTTTGAATATAGTCCGGAAAGCGCGGTATGGATCTTGGTATTCTTTATAAGACAAACTTCTTGGAATTTGATCCCAGGCGTTATAGGATCCATTGTCATGGTAAAAAAGATTCGGGTTAAGATCATCACTTCGGTTGAATGTAATGGGGGTAGTTTTTCGCTCCTTATTAATCATCCAGGCTGCATTGAAAAGCGATTCCAGCTTATCCATATCATAAAGTACTTCCTCCGGATTTTCACCTTTCCATGACTTATAAGAATAAGCGGTGTCAACAATGCGAAACAGGTGTTTTCTGGTGTTGTATAAACTTTGTGCAGAAAAAAACTCGGCAATTACCTGGTATGGATCCGTAATCCCGTCGGGATGCCAAATTGACTTGAGTAGTGGTGTCTTTGATTTCTTTTTTGACATGATATTGATATTTAAATAGTGAAACAAAATGCGGGCAAGACATGCTCGCTCATCCCGACATTACACCCGTCACCAGCCGCTCCGCAGTATTCCGAAGCGTACGCCCCCTGGCGATCAGCACATCCAGATCATCATCTGCGATTGTAAATCCGTCATCATACCGGCCGCGCAGATAACAATCTTCCAGCAGATCCAGTAGTCGTTGCTCCTGCTTCGTGTTATCCGGAAAGACCGATTGTAACTGCGGCGCACACAGCCGTACCGCTTTTTGCAGCGCCCGGACTTGGTGGCAACGCTTGTCGTACCCATCCAGCACCCGGATCAGCGAGCGGTACACCGTCTCGACCGACTGATGCACAAAAAATCCCGCCAGGCCCGACTGCTGTTCTTCCGTCCTGGTATCCTCCGCACAGGCCAGGAACCGGTCCACCGCACCAAGATGCCGGGAGAAATCCCGGACAATACCGGCTTTCAACACAGCGGTCTGCTCCAGACGCAACACCGGATAAGCCTTCCTGCCATTGTCGTACACCAGGTTTTCCGGAACGCAGTGCAACGTGTAAAACACATGCTCATGTTCCAAAGCATGTAGCAAACGTTGTTCATTATACAGAGTGCAACGCACCCGCTCGTCCTTCAGCCCGCCGATCTGCAGCAGCGGCTCCAGCTCGGGGATGGGCTTATCGCCCGTCAGCACGATCAGCAGGTCGATGGTATGCGTTGCATCTTCGCCGGGCGCATGGTGATCCGCCATGTAGATCTTCTCCGGGTTCAGCGCCGCTACGAGCAGTTGGATCAGCGGCTTCAACTGATACCGGTCGAGCTTGCCGGACAGGGCAGACAGGATGCGATCCAGCTTTTGCTGCCAGGGCGAAGCCTGCAGCTCATTACCGGTCAGGATGATTATGTTTTCGGTGCGCTGGTCGCGATACTCGCCGCTTCCACTTACATGTATCTTCATGTTATTTTCATTTAGGGTTAATAATTGATTTGATATACTTTCAGAATAGACAGCAGACGCAGAAAAGCGGAACTCTGTGGTGTTGCCGGGCGCCGCGATTGACTGTC
>JBEBVQ010000252.1:0-3583 GCA_040392625.1 Taibaiella soli
TCGCGAGGGATCATTAGCACATCAGCTAATTATCACATTAGCTAATTAAAATGATGGTTTTCATTTCCCGGAAAATAAATTACACTTTAAGCTAAATTAATTTGGATACTTCATTAACTTAATTAATTTTGTCTGTAATAATAAATTTTCTTCACTTAAAACAAAGAAACTGTGGCGTACGAAAACAAAAATTATGGTGACTCTCATAATGACAGTCTGTTCAGCAAACGTATAAAAGCCGGGAAAAGAAGGACCTATTTTTTTGACGTCCGTTCTACGCGCAGCAGTGATTATTTCATCACGATCACCGAAAGCAAGAAGCGTTTTGATGATAACGGTTATGACCGTCATAAAATGTTTTTGTACAAGGAAGATTTCAACAAATTCCTGGTTGCGCTTACCGAAACTATCAATTATGTAAAAACAGACCTGATGCCTGATTTCGACTTTGACGCCTACAACCACGATCAGGAAGAAAACAGTGAGCCCACCCCATCTATGGTTACCGAGGTTGCCGAAGATGGCAATGTCGATGAGTGGAAGATGTAATCCCGCAAAAAATAAATTATAGCACCGGGTAGGCACAGTCGCCATTTTTATGATGGTGGATGAAGCCTCAATAGCACCTGTCATGGCGGCCTCCGAGCCGCCATCATGTGATTTATGCACATCCATCATTAGTAGCTGTGGTAACCGAAGACGATGGCGGATCAAGTCCGCCATGACAGGCCATCTATGATGGCGGGGTTGGCCACCATGAAAGCGGTCAGCGTTTCAGCAATGCAAAATCAAGCACCTCGTGCATTTCCTGCACATAGTGGAACCGCAGTCCTTTGACGTACACCTTGTTGATCTCTTCCACATCCTTTTCATTCTGCCGGCACAGGATGATGTCTTTGATACCTGCGCGTTTGGCAGCAAGCATCTTCTCCTTGATCCCTCCTACCGGTAATACCTGCCCACGCAAAGTGATCTCTCCGGTCATTGCGAGATAGGGTCGTATTTTCCGGCCGGTAAAAGCAGAAGCCAGAGAAGTCAGCATCGTGATACCTGCACTGGGGCCGTCTTTAGGGACAGCTCCCTCCGGCACGTGGATATGGATGTTGCTTTCGTCAAATTTCCCGCTCGGAATATTATACTCGGCAGCATGCGCTTTCAGATAAGAAAGGGCGGTAGAAGCGCTTTCTTTCATCACATTCCCGAGGTTCCCCGTGAGCGTGAGGGTACCTTTCCCTTTTGAGAGGCTGGTTTCAATAAAAAGTATATCACCGCCTACATAGGTCCAGGCAAGGCCAACGGCCACACCCGGCGGATGTCCTTTGGTGTATATCTCATTATTATACCGGGGCTTGCCGAGCACGCGCTCAAGCTGCTCCGCCGTCACCTGGGGCGCAACGGTCTCGTCCATAGCCACCTGTCTGGCGGTATTCCGCATGATGGCGGCGAGGTGCCGGTCCAGTTCCCGTACACCGGATTCGCGGGTATATTCCTGAATAATGCGGTTGATGATCTTGTCCGGAATACGCAGGCTAACCTTGCTCAGCCCGTGCAATTCTTTTTGCTTGGGAATGAGATGTCGTTTCGCGATCTCTGTTTTCTCTTCCATGGAGTAGCCGCTGAGCTGGATGATCTCAAGCCGGTCGCGCAGGGCTGGTTGTATTTCGCTCAGGCTGTTGGCCGTAGCGATAAACAGAACCTTGGAGAGATCAAATTCAAGCTCCAGGTAGTTATCATAAAACGTGCTGTTTTGCTCCGGGTCAAGTACTTCCAGCAATGCAGAGCTGGGATCGCCGCGGAAGTCTTTCCCGATCTTGTCTATTTCATCGAGGATAAAAACCGGGTTAGCCGTTTTGATCTTGCGCAGCGACTGGATAATCCGCCCGGGCATCGCGCCGATATACGTTTTCCGGTGACCGCGTATTTCACTTTCGTCGTGCAGGCCGCCGAGGCTGAGGCGCACATATTTCCGCTGTATCGCATGGGCGATGCTCCTGCCGAGCGAGGTTTTACCGATACCCGGCGGGCCTACGAAGCAGAGGATCGGTGATTTCATATCGCCTTTCAGCTTCAGTACGGCAAGGTATTCAAGGATACGCTCTTTGATCTTCTCCATGCCGTAATGGTCGCCATCGAGCACCTTCTGCGCGCGTTTCAGGTCGTAGCTGTCTTCTGTAAAGCTGCTCCAGGGCAGGTCCAGCATTAAGTCAAGGTGATTATATATCACCGAATAATCAGGCGTGCTGGGATGCATACGCTCCAGCTTTTCAATATTCTTCCGGAAAAGCTCTTTTGCCGCTTCCGGCCAGTCAATTCCTTCCGCCCGCTTCTGCAGGTCTTTTATCTCACGCTCGTTAGGGTCGCCGCCCAGCTCCTCACGGATAGATTTGAGCTGCTGCTGCAGGAAATATTCACGCTGCTGCTTATCAATATCCGCACGGGTCTTATTGGTGATCTCGTTTTTCAGCTCCACAAGCTGCAGCTCGCTTTGCAGCAACTGGAGCAGCCGTTCCGCACGTATCTTTATATCATCTTCTTCGAGCAGAGACTGCTTATCGGCGATCTTTGCAGAGATATTGGCAGCAATAAAATGCAACAGGAAAGACTGCTGCTCAATATTGCGCAGCACAATGCTGGTTTCATGCGGCAGGTTGGGCGATTGCTGCAGTATTTTCTCCGAGTAATCCTTGATGGACGATACCAGTGCATCAAACTCCGTATCCGACTTTGGGAAACGATCATCAAGATAAGTGATACGTGCGGTATAGAACGGATCTTCCTGCGTAAACGCCTCTACCCGAAACCGGATGCGGCCCATAATAAATACCGTAATGTTACCATCCGGCATTTTGATCTGCTTCACCACTTTGGCCAGTGTACCTATCCGAAACATGTCCTCCGTACCGGGCTCTTCCTGGTTGCTGTCTTTTTGCGTCAATACCCCGATCCATTTCCCGCTTTTCTGCGCTTCGGTGATCGCCTTCACCGATTTTTCACGCGCCACGGTGATCGGCAGCACAACATTGGGAAACAACACAGTATTACGAAGTGCAATGACGGGGATATCGGATGGTAACTGTTCTTTCTGCTGATCATCCATCTCCTCTTCGCCAAGCGGCACAATGGGCATAAATTCAATTTCCTGCTCAGGCTGGGCAATCAGCATATCAATCATTGAGTTCAATTCGGACATTATGGCAATGTTTCTTGTATCAAAAAGAATATAAAGGTGGTCAAAATATGGGGCAATCGCTATGCCAAAGATAGGTGGCCTGAAATTTTTACAGTCTGTATAATTCATATCTTTACATAAAATACCTTCTTATGAATGCAAGATACGTGTGTATATTATTGATGTTTTGCTTTTCGTATTTCCCGCTTGCATCCGCACAGGAAGAGGAACCGGCAGCGAAACCCACCCCCTACAACAGGCTGTACTGGGGCAGCAGTATGGACGGCGCTATTTTCTCGACAGCGTTGGTACAACATACCGGACGGGCAGAAAAATTAACTACATTAAGGTTTTCCTACATTGTAAATTTCGGATTTAACCTGAATTATGACTTTAACAGGCATATCGGCTTAA
>JBEBVQ010000253.1:0-3560 GCA_040392625.1 Taibaiella soli
GCTAAAGAAACCAGCACGTACAATGTGGACATTATTCAAAAAAAAGGAAAAACAGCCTGTCCGGGAGGCGATTCCTGATTTTTCTTTTCTGGGCTGTGATATGCACAGTCATTTCATTCCGGGGATTGACGACGGCGCTCAAAATATGGAAGACAGCCTTGATCTGATACGCGGAATGCAGTCGCGTGGTTACAGCAAGCTGATCACCACGCCGCATGTATATGGAGAGTTTTACAACAACAGCGGCAATGATATTCTGGATCATTATGTTTTGCTGAAAGAACAATTGGCGGTCAACGGTGTAGCGATTGAACTGGAGGCAGCGGCAGAATATTTTCTTGATCTCTATTTTCTGCAAACGGTATTGCCGGCAGGCCTGCTGACGTTTGGGGGCGATAAAAAGTATGTGCTGGTAGAAGTGTCTATGATGGGCTGGCCACGGATGTTTGACGAGATTATTTTTGCCGTACAATCACAGGGGTATAATCCGGTGCTGGCGCACCCCGAACGTTATGCATACGAAAGTGATCCTTCGTTCTTTTTACGTCTGAAAGAACGGAACGTACTGATGCAACTGAACCTGCTCGCCGTATCCGGCTATTACGGCGGGGTGATCCGGGATCTCGCATACAAATACCTGGATGCGGGCGTGTATGATTTTTGCGGATCGGACGCGCATCACAGCCGCCATCAGCAGGCGATGGGGCGTATGATAGAAAACCAGCAGGAGGTAATGGCCCGGCTGAAAGATTATCCCGGTTTCCGCAACCGGGAATTACTCGATCAATAGGCCCATTTAATGTACGTTGCACCCCAGGTGAATCCACCGCCAAAGGCTGCAAGGACGATATTATCTCCTTTCTTCAACTGCTTTTCCCAATCCCAGAGACAAAGCGGAAGTGTACCGTTGGTCGTATTGCCATAGCGGTCTATATTGATCATTACCTTTTCTTCGGAGAGGCCCATACGTTCGGCAGTTGCCGAAATGATCCGTTTATTGGCCTGGTGCGGCACCAGCCAGGCGATATCTTCAGCGCTGAGGTTGTTGCGTTCCATGATCTGCGCTGCAGCATCTGCCATATTTTTTACCGCAAACTTGAACACCGTCTGGCCTTCCTGGTAGATGTAATGTTCTTTGTTCATAACGGTTTCGATAGAGGCGGGCTTGGCTGAGCCGCCGGCTTTCTGATGAAGGAATGCACGTCCCGCCCCATCGCTGCGCAATATAGAGTCATAAATGCCGTAGCCTTCCGTATCCGGCTCCAGCAGCACGACTCCGGCGCCGTCGCCGAATATAATGCAGGTAGAACGGTCTTCATAGTCAACGATAGAGCTCATCTTATCGGCGCCAACGACCAGCACTTTCCGGTAGCGGCCGCTTTCTATAAACTGCGCGCCGGTAGTAAGCGCATATAAAAAGCCGCTGCAGGCGGCATTGATATCATACCCGAAGGCATTTTTCATACCTGTTTTATCCGAAATGATATTGGCAGTGGCGGGGAACTGCATATCCGGCGTTGTGGTGGCGCAGATCACCAGTTCAATATCCAGCGGGCTGATGCCTTTTTTGTCCAGCAGGTTTTTTACAGCTTCTGCAGCCATATCGGATGTGCCTTTCCCTGTTTCTTTGAGAATGCGGCGTTCGCGTATCCCTGTGCGGGTTTGTATCCATTCATCGGTGGTTTCCACCATCGTTTCCAATTCGGCATTGGTAAGTATATATTCGGGAAGGTATCCGCCAACTGCAGTAATAGCAGCATGTATTTTCTGCATCTGTGTTTTTTGATTTTAAAGAGCAAAATTAGGATTAATGTGACAAATGTGACGAATGTGGAAAATGTGATGAAACACATTCGTCACATTCAACAGATTTGTCACATTAAATGGGGGTATTTAAGTATTCATTCCTCCGCAGGCGCTGATCACCTGGCCGGTGATGTAGCTGCTCATGTCGGACGCGAGGAAAAGGGCCGTATTGGCAATTTCTTCCGGTTTCCCGAAGCGCTGCAGCGGTATTTTTTCAAACCATTTTTCAGCGCCGCCTTCGTGCAGATAGCCCGTCATGTCGGTTTCGATGAAGCCCGGGGCAATGGCATTTACCCGTATGTTACGACTGCCGATCTCCTGGGCGATGGATTTTGTAAAGCCGATAATGCCTGCCTTTGATGCGGCATAGCTGCTCTGGCCTGCATTGCCCTTCACACCCACGATGGAGCTCATATTGATGATACTGCCGCTGCGTGCTTTCATCATAGGGCGGATCACCTGGCGGGTAAGGTTATATACGGATTTCAGGTTGGCCTGGATTACTTCATCCCACTGTTCGGGCGTGAGGCGCAGCAGGAGATTATCCCGTGAGATGCCCGCGTTATTCACACAGATATCAATGGCGCCGAATTCCTTTATGATATCGGAGGTCAGTTGTTCTGCTGCGGCATAGTCGCCGGCATCAGATTGATATCCTTTGGCCTTCACGCCCAGTGCGGCCAGCTTTTCTTCGAGCGCCCGGGCTTTTTCGACAGAAGAAAGGTAGGTAAATGCGATATCAGCGCCGTGCTCGGCAAATTTGAGTGCAATGGCTTCTCCGATGCCGCGGCTGGCGCCGGTGATCAACGCCACTTTGCGATCCAGTAATTTCATGTATCAGACGGATTTGTGGGCTAAAATACTAATTGCAGGACAGAGTTGTGTGTTTTTTATCACTTCTTGTTTTTCCAAAGCGACTATCCGGCATTTCCTTGAAAGCAGCAGCAGGTGTAGCGGTTTGATATGAAAAGGTTTCCGTAGCGACAGGAAACGTCTAAACGGACAATAATATTTGATATTTTTCGTTACTTTCATATGCAATGAAAAATAATGAAGAAGAATCTTATCAAGATCCTGACAATTTTTTGTTTGTTCATATTTGTTATTTCGTGCAGCAGGCCGGTTTGTAAAAACACAAACCCCATCTTTGACAAATATTCCCCGGACACCAAAGAATATAAGGACGAATTGGTAAAGCAATTAGCGACGGTCGATATGTCCCGGCTCACCTATTGGATGGACATTTACAGAGAGGACGACAGCGTGCAAAAATACATTCAGGCTCACGTCCAGGGAGACGGACTTTGTGCCAAGATTGTTCTTGTAGTAAAAGGTTCGGTAAAAGGAATTGAAGGGATACTTAGAACGAAAGGTATGGGCTATCGTGGCGCCGGACTCAAAGGTCTGAAATTCGACATCAAACAAAATAGCACATCAACTGAATTCATTTTTCAGGAAGTTAGCTGGATTCTGGATTAAAAGCGACCCGGTTCCCATGTTAGAGGCTGTATCAAGGATCATTTTGTATTTACCTTTCCTGCTTTTTATGATAGGTTTGGGGTTTTACATCGCAGCCATTTTAAGGCATTACCGGCAGGGGAAACTATCAGAGTTAAAGCCTTCCAAAGTTCAATTTTATGATTTTGCAACGGGACAAGGGTTTCAGTCTATTGCACGTATAAACTGTTTACTTTTATTTGAGCAAAATCCGTCCGGAATTTGTCCGGGTCGTCCCAAAAACGTCCCAAAGTTTG
>JBEBVQ010000254.1:0-3523 GCA_040392625.1 Taibaiella soli
ATGGATTGGATCATTCCAGGGGTTAAAATATTACCATAACGAAAAGCTTACGGACTTTTCACATTTGCATCCCGGCCTTTCGCGACGAATTACGGGATTAGGCCTCCTCTCCGGAAAATATCTGGCAGTGGCCACGCTGGGAGACGGGCTGATCATCATGAAAGACAGCGTCTTGCATACACTGCATCCCGAAAACGGCCTGCCGGCAACGATTATCAATGATATGGACATCCACCGGGATACTATATGGCTGGGAACCAACAAAGGCATCAGCAAGGTGGTCTTTGTGAACGACAGCTTTCACGTCTGGCATTACGGCAGCGGGTACGGGCTTCCAACTTTGGGCATCCGGAAGCTGGCAGTATCGGAGCACTGGATATTCTTCGACTGGGTCAGCCGCATCGTGGCCATCGAAAAGAGCAAGCTGCAGAACCTCCCGCCATCTTCTCCGCCACAGATCACGTCCGTATTGGTGAATGAGTCCGACACCATCGGCCGGGATGCTTCATTGCGCTATAACCAGAATACCATACAGATCAATTTCAACAGCATCAACCTGGCCAACGGGCCGGGGCAAGTGTATCGTTACCGGCTGGACGGCTTCGACAAGACCTGGCGCACCACTACCGAACGCCAGGTGGTATTCGCCAACCTTCCTCCCAAGTCTTTTACTTTTATACTTGAGGTAGCAGACGGGCAGGGGATGTTTTTGCCCGATCAGGCAACCTGGTCTTTTACCATACGTCCGGCATTCTGGCAGCAATGGTGGTTCCCCTATGCCGTCGGGCTGCTGTTGCTGCTTATCGCATTTATGATATTCACCCGTCACCTGAAGGCAGTCAAAAATAAAAACCAACTGATGCTTTCCCTTGCCGAAAATCAGCAGAAAGCGCTGGTGCAGCTCATCAACCCGCATTTTATTTTCAATGTGCTCAACTCGTTCTCCTCGGCCGTCGCTACGGAAAACAGGATGAATGCCCTCACCATCATCAGCCGCTTCACCCGGCTGATACGCATGTCCATCGAACTGGCACGGAAGAAAAACGTAATGCTCAGCGAGGAAATAGACCTGCTGGAAAAATACCTCGAGCTGGAAGTGATACGGTTTCCCGGAAAATTCACCTACAACATCACCATCGACCCCCGTATCGAGCCTGATAATACGGAAGTGCCCGGCATGTTGATACAGCCATTTGTGGAAAATGCCATCAAGCACGGTATCATGCACCTTTTCGGCAAAATGGGTAATATCGCCATCACTTTTGACCTGCAGCACGACCTGGTACTTTGCACCGTAGAAGACAACGGGGTAGGACGGCAGAAATCCGCACAGATCAACCGGCACAAGGACATAGAGCACGAGTCCACCGGTATCCCCGTCACCCTGCAGCGGCTTCATCTGCTGCATGAAGAAAAACAAAAAAAGTATATTTACAGTATTACAGATAAAGAAGATGATCACGGTAATCCCGCAGGGACCAAAGTGGTCTTTTCCATTCCCTATACCCTCAAAAGACATAAAAATGATCAGAGCAGTAATCGCAGATGATGAAGCCGCTGCCATAGCCTATATCAAATCGCTGGCGGAAGACCTGGCTAAAGACGTGGAGATCGCGGGCACTGCCACCAACGGTTATGAAGCACTGCAGGTGATCACGGAACAAAAACCGGATCTTGTTTTTCTGGACATTGATATGCCGGGCATGAGCGGTATGGAGATCCTTAAAAAAATGCCTCAGCGCGATTTTGAAGTTATCTTCACAACCGGCTACTCCAAATACGCGCTTCAGGCGATAAAGATGCAGGCAGCAGACTATCTGCTCAAATCCATCGATCCCGGAGAATTTGTACTGGCAATCGCGCGGGTACGTGAGAAGCTGCTTTATAAACGCCAGATGAAAGGCCTTAAGCCTGCCGTGTCTTTTGTACAGTTCCCTACCAAAAAAGGATTCATTTACCTTGAGAAGGATAATATAGAATATGCCAGCGGCTTGGGCAGCTATTCCCATATCAACCTCGTAAACAAAGAGCAGGTAGTGGTGATCAAAAGCGTCGGACGACTGAAAGATAAATTACCGGATGAAAAGTTCTTCCGCTGTCATAATTCTCATATCATCAACCTGGATTATGTTTCCGAGTTTGTCCGGCAGGATGTTTATTATGTTGTTATGAAAAGCAATGCGCAGGTAGAAGTTTCCCGTCGTTTAAAAGATGATCTGCTCCGGGAACTGTCATTACGTTCTCATTGACAAAACCGGGTCAAAAACGTAAATATGCCATATATTTACCGCTGCAAACAAACCGTTGAGGGCACCTTGTATGACGTTATCAGAGAAAAAGATCCGGATTGTTATCGCCGACGATCATCATATTATGCTGGATGGACTGGCAGCATTGCTGCGCGGGCAGGATCATATTGAGGTTACAGGTACTTATTATAACGGCCGGCATCTGCTGGACGCACTGGCAGAAACACAGCCGGACATTGCCCTGGTGGATATCAGCATGCCGGAGATCAGCGGGCCCGAGCTTACAGCCCTTATCCGGAAATCACATCCCGCGGTTTCGGTGATCACACTTTCTATGCACGACGACACCACTTATATACGGGCCATGCTCGAGGCAGGAGCGGCAGGCTATGTGCTGAAAACAGCCAACAACCGGCAACTGCTCGAAGCCATCCGGATCGTGTATGAAGGGAAATCATACTTCTCCCCCGAAATATCCGGGAAGATCACCGCATTGCTGCTGCAGCAGGAAGGCGCCCCGGCAGACAGGCAGCCCCGCCTCACAGAGCGCGAAATCGAAATACTCCGCCTTATAGCAGCAGAATACAATAATGGCCAGATCGCCTCCCGGCTGTTTATCAGTGAACGCACAGTGGAAACACACCGGAAGAATATGATGCGCAAAACCAATAACAAAACGATCATCGGACTGATTAAATATGCTATGGAGCGCCACCTGATATAATAATATCAGGTACATATGCCCCCTTTCTCCGTATAAATACGCTTTATAAATACCACATTTTGGGTATTTCCTATTCCTTTTTGTGCTTTTATTTTTGCATTATACAGCGCATATGGTTTATGCACCGGCGCAATCGATAACTCCAAACCAACAATTTTATGAAAAAACAGATCCTCTTTTTAAGTGCCGTCGCACTGCTGGCATTTGGTACATCCTGCAATAAGGATACCGATAGCCCCACACCCACCACACCCACACCCACCGATCCGACAAACCCCACGCCCACTGATCCGACAGATCCTACCACTGCCGGCCCCCAGCCTGCCACACCTGTTATTACCGGGGTGAACGGCACTTTGGTCAGCGTTATTATGAAGTATTCTATGACAAATGAATACCTGCCTGACCCGATCGTTGTAGAGTCGCAGGTAGGCGTAGCAGCTTTCCCTGCGGCGAACGGCACGGACTTCTTGCCGGCAGGTACGGTTTCGGTAAACGGATATGATCTTGAAAAAGCTGATAACAATGCTTATTATGTTTCTGCTACAGC
>JBEBVQ010000255.1:0-3521 GCA_040392625.1 Taibaiella soli
ATCATTCACAAGGCGGTGCCCGGGGCGGAAGAAGGGATCAGCTACCAGATACCCTGTTTCAGGTACAAAGGATACCTGATTTACTATTCGGCCTATGCAAAGCATATTTCGCTTTCAAGTCCGTGGAGTGAAGCGTTGCTTAAAGCGTTTGAAGCCGAATTGAAAGAATTCAAGGTAAGCAGATCAGCTATCCAGTTTCCCAATAACGAGCCGTTACCGACAGGGCTGATAAAGCGGATTGTTGTATTCAGGAAGAAGGAAAACGAAGCTGCGAAATAAGAAAGTTCTTGGTACGCTGTATAGAGATCCAGGAAATCTAGTTTTTTGTCATTTTAATGTATTTTTGAAGAACGTATTATTTTATCATTCGCGGAAAGCGTAAAATATATCGTATGCCAGCAAAAGGACAAATACTTGTAAACCCCATCAACGGTGATTCTTATGAGTTCGTCGAGACCGCTCAAAGCAGCCATGGCGACCGTGTCGTAGTAAAAACAACGGTGAAAGGCAAAGGGCAGTTTGTTCCTGATCATTTCCATGCTTTGCAGGACGAGAAATATGAGGTCATTTCGGGGCAGCTGACGATCCGGCTCGACGGCAAGACCTTTGTAGTGCCGGCGGGGGATAGCATAACGCTGACCAGCAATGTTCCACATAATCATTACAATAACGACGATATCCCTGTTTCCTATATCCATACGGTTACACCGGCGCTGGACTTCGACTACCTCATCGAGAATCTGGTCGGGCTCGCCGCCGACGGCAAAAGCAAAAAAGGGCGATACGGATTGGTCCAGGAACTGGTAACGCTTAAATATCTCGACAGCAAGTCCTTTCTCACAGGCATTCCGCCGGGTATTCAGAAAATATTAATGAATACCGTAGCGCCGGTAGGCCGCCTGTTTGGCTACCGGGCTATCTACAAAAAATATTCGGGCATAGAGAAATAGCCGGAGGATCATGCCGGTGGAGGCAGGGCATTTGGCGGATATGAGTGCCGGTACAGAGAAATTAACGGGATCACTCACCGGCAAAGCCGTTGTTGGCCGCTGCCGGGAGACGGACGGGCAGGTTTACCATGCAGTCAATAACGGGCTGTATGATATCCGGGCGTGATCAATGTGATACAGGAATCAGAACGGGGACAGGTTGACCACCGTGTCTGCTACGGGATACCACATATTCGCCGGCTTGCCCATCAGGGGGGTCAGCTCTCCGTCCCGTATGTTTGCGGCGGCGGCGTTGGAAGAAAGGTACCGCTCCAGGATATTCTGCACCCGGCTGTCGCGCATAAACAATCCGTGAAAATCCACATTATTGCCCAGCTCTTCGAGGAAGGTCTCCTTCTTCAGGGCGATGGTTTTGACATAGTCACGATAGACCGTTGAGCTGATTGCCGGAACGGTGCCGTCGCCGCCCATCAGTTCGGGGTCTGAGGCCTGCTGCGCGAGCTCTTTTTTCTGTATCAGGTCCAGCCGGAGGAGATTACCCTCCTTCGCCGCATTGAGGTAGATCAGTGTTTCGTCCTGTATCCCCGCCAGGATCACCATCCGTTGCCGCAGCTCCGGTGGCAGGTCTTCGAAATCCGCCATTCCGCCCGACCGGAATGCCCGCAGATCCCTTAACCTCGTGTCAAACAGCTTTTCGATCCTGGCATAGACGTTCGGCTGCCAGTATCTTTTTTCGAGCAGGTTCAGCGGCTTGCCGTTTTCCAGGTAGGTGAGGGCGTTTTTGTACACCGGCAGCAATTCATATATGGATGGGAATGTCCGCACCACTTCGCGTATGTCTTCATCCCTGCCGAAGAGGTTGTTCAGGAAGCTCTTGAAGCCGCCGTCTCCCTTGATCATATGGACCAGCGCATAAGGTGATCCGAGAAAGGGCGGGGCGCAGAGGATCACCTTGCCTATATGACGGAAGTCCGGAACCTGGTTAAGATAGCAGCCGAATACCAGTCCGCCCATGCTGTGGGTAATGAAATGAAACTGCTCCGGGCTGTAGGGCTTCAGCTTCTCGGTCAGGTACTGTACGAACCCGGCAAGCCGCCTGCCATTCTCCTCATTAGACAACCGCCAGTCGTAGCCGAACAGGTAGATGGGGTGGGTGATGGTCTTACCCGTGTTCAGCTTGCGGTAAAGGTTGGCGATCGTCTTTTCATACGGCAGCTTCGCGATGCTTTCCCGCTCTATAATGCTTTCGATCCGCTCGTCATACAGCGGCCGGTCCTGTAGCCGCTCTTCGAGGTAAGGTCCGAGGATCTTCGTCTGGAGGGAAGTGCCGATGCTGTCGAAGGCTTTCCAGACGGATTCAAATCCGAAGGAGTTGGCGTTGACCAGGTTGGTGGCTTCGATACCGGGTATGAAAATAACAGGTGTCATAATAAATGCTGTTTATAAGGTAGTGAAATTCCGCTTGCTGCGGCTTATCCAGTTGTCGCTTATTTTCGTGATGAAAGGTATAACAGGCAATTTTGCCCATCATCGTCTCTATGAATACACTAAGATATAAATATTCCTGAATAGCATACAAGCCATCCCTGTTGCAATGCCATTGGTGGCATCCGGATTATTCCAACTACAATTACAAAGGCAACTTGTGATTCTGTCAGATAATGATTGAACGTTTCCCGATTACTTTATCGTTAGTCGTAGTGTTCCAGGCAAAACCCGATGCAGGCACGGCTCTTTCACGTCCCCAGATCCGTATGGCTTCAATTTGTTCGGGGCTTGTTTTGCTCAAAGGCACAATGTTTTTAAAACATTTTTCAAACAGTTCATTGTTTACCGTTTCATTTCCGTGAATGACCGCTTGTATTGTCACATCCCTTACTGCTCCTTCAAGGTCTGACCCTGCGAAGCCGTCTGACAAGGCAATCAGTGTTTCAAAAGTTTCTGATGTCGGTTCGGGCAAAAGATTTCTCTTTATGTAAAGATTTATGATGTCTTTCCGTTCCTGTTCTCCCGGTAAATCCACAAAAAACAATTCATCAAAACGTCCTTTGCGGAGCAATTCAGGCGGCAGCTTTGTAACGTCATTGGCAGTTGCTACCACAAACACTTTTGCCAGACTTTCCTGTAGCCAGAAAAGAAACTGCCCGATCATTCTTGTTGTAACTCCTGATGAATCGTTAGCATTTGCGGCAAGCCCTTTTTCAATTTCATCGATCCATAAAATGCAGGGTGCAGCGTTGTCAGCTGATGCAAACGCTTCTTTTAACCTGTTTTCAGATTGCCCTACATACATACCCTGAATGGAAGCAAAATCCAAACGATACAAAGGCAAGTTCCATGATGCTGCAATAAATTTTGCCGATAAAGATTTCCCGCAACCCGGAACGCCAACCAGTAAAACACCTCTTGGCGGTCTTAAATTTCTTGCTTTTAAATCGGCAGTTAAAAGTTGTCTTTGATTGTCTAACCATTGCTGCAAGCCGCTTAATCCTGCAACAGAAGGCGTATTTGAATCAATCTTTACTTTTTCAAGTCCTGAAATATTGCTGAACAATTTGTCTTTTGCCTGGC
>JBEBVQ010000256.1:0-3517 GCA_040392625.1 Taibaiella soli
GTAATGAAAAAAGGAAATGTCATCAGGCTCACGCCGATTGTATATTTGTTAAGACGCTTGCCGTCTGCCTGTTCATGAAAGATCCATATATCGTTGGTGTCCCTTTTGTGGTGGAATGAGAAACGCTCATATAATCAGGCCGGGATTGAAAGCATAATATCCTGATGCATCGGAAGTGAAAATATTTCCTGTTTGCTTATAATCAGACCAGGATAAATAAGTTGCTATAGCCGCAAATAAGAAGATAACGATCCCCGGGCGCATAATAACTCACAATATAGCTATAAAATTATTGTGTTTTGGAAAAACAGGAGGTTTGTATTGTCTGTAAATTCCGTTCCTGCTTCTGAAATACTGTCTTGGCAGTATATTTTACGATCATATTTAATTAGCTAATCAGCCAATGTGCTGATTAGCTAACATCTGTCGCGAGAGGGTCATTAGCACATCAGCTAATTATCACATCAGCTAATTAAGATGATAGTATTTCTTATACCTCTGTCCCCCGCAAAATCCTTATATTTACACCCTTTTGAGTAATATTTTCTGTTTTATGAAGCACATGTTCTTATTCTTTGCTGCCTGTGTAGTGTCATTGTGTAATTCCGGCCCTGCTGCAGCACAGGCCCGGCTTGTGGAGAAAATCACTGCAAACGGGAACAGCCTCGCCATTCCCTACGAAAAATATGTGTTACCCAACGGGCTTACCATTATCGTGCATGAGGATCATAGTGATCCGGTTGTGCATGTGGATGTTACCTATCATGTCGGGTCGGCTCGTGAGGAGATCGGTAAGTCCGGATTTGCCCATTTCTTTGAGCATATGATGTTCCAGGGGTCGGATAACGTTGCCGACGAACAGCATTTCAGGATCATTACCGAAGCCGGCGGCACATTGAACGGTACGACCAACCGCGACCGTACCAACTATTTTGAAACCGTTCCGTCTAACCAGCTTGAAAAAATGCTGTGGCTGGAAGCCGATCGCATGGGCTTTTTTCTCGACGCGGTGACGCAGGAGAAATTTGAGATACAACGGGCGACCGTGAAAAATGAAAGAGGACAGCGATACGATAATGTGGCATATGGCCTGGTGAGCGAGGTGACTGCAAAAAACCTGTACCCCTATGGTCATCCGTATTCCTGGCTGACGATAGGCTATATAGAAGATCTGAACCGGGTGAATGTGGAAGATTTGAAGCATTTCTTTATGCGCTGGTACGGCCCTGATAATGCAGTGCTTACTGTCGGAGGGAATGTGAATACGCAGGAAGTGGTAGCGCTGGCTGAGAAGTATTTTGGCCCGATCCCCAAAGGTCCTGATGTGCACCCCGTCAAGCTCCCGGCCCCAGTGCTGGAGGCAGACCGCTATGTTTCCATGAAAGATGATTATGCCAAGCTGCCGCTGCTGCGGATGGTTTTTCCTACGGTGCCTGCCTATCATAAAGACGAAGCGGCACTTGACTGCCTGGCAGATATTATAGGCCAGGGCAACAACTCCATACTGCATAAAGATTTCGTTAAAAAGCAGAAAGCTGTGAGCGCATACACTGCACATTATACATCTGAGCTGGCAGGAGAATTTATCCTTTCCGTTACAACTTACCCGGGGCAGCAGCTTAAAGATATAGAAGAAGACCTCCGAGCTTCACTTGCTTCATTTGAAGCACGCGGGGTCCTGGATGATGATATCACACAGTTCCACAACCGGTATGAAGCTAATCTGGTTTACCGGCTGGAAAGCGTTTCAGGTAAAGTTTCCCGGCTTGCAGCGTATCATACATTCACCGGCAATGCAAATTATACCGCTAAAGACCTGGATCGCTATATGTCCGTTACCAAAGAAGATGTGATGCGCGTATATCAGCAATATATAAAAGACAAGCCTGCCCTTATACTCAGCGTACTGGTGAAAGGCGATTCGCTCAATAAAGCAGCAGCAGATAATTATACGGTAATTGCTGACGGCTATGAGTCGCCGGATTATGGCTACGAAAACCTGTCGTACACGAAGCCCTCGGATACTTTTGACCGTTCGGTGATGCCCGGTGCAGGTCCTGCCCCGCTGGTGACGGTTCCGGAGTACTGGCGTAAGGATTTGCCGGGCAATATCCGGGTGATCGGCGCTGTGAGTGATGAGATACCGGTGGTGAATCTGCTGCTTTATTTTAAAGGCGGCGCGATGGCAGAGGCAAATTACAAGGGTAAAGCAGGTCTGGCCAGTCTTTTTTCGGAAATGATGGATGAAGACACGGAACATTATACGGCGGAAGCCTTTACTACTGAATTGCAGAAGCTGGGCAGCCGTATTGATATACGGGCAACCCGTGACGGCATGCAGGTGCAGGTGCGCACCTTGCGTAAGCACCTTGCCCCGACGATCGATCTGCTTGAAGAAAGATTGCTGCGATCCGTTTTTACAGAAGAGGCATTTGAGACGAACAAAAAGAGGACTATGGAGAACCTGAAGAATCTCAAAAACCGGCCTTCTTATGTTGCCGGCAGCGTGTTTAATAAAGTGAATTATGGCAAGGGACATGTTTTTGGGCAGATCACAACCGAAAAAACAGTTGGGAATATAGTGTTGGCCGATGTCCGTGATTTTTACGATAAATATTTTTCATACAGGGATGCAAAGGTGGTAGTGGTAGGGCCGGTAAGTGAACAGGAAATCCTTTCGGAGCTGGGGTTCTTACAACAGATGAAAGGACATGAAGTGAAGCTGCCCGCTGTAACTGACGCACCTGTAGTGAAGAAAACAAAAATATACATGGTGGACATTCCCAATGCAGCCCAGACGGAATTCCGCATGGGTTATGTCACGGGTATGAAGTATGATGCATTTGGGGATTATTACCGTTCTACAGTGATGAATTATCCTTTGGGCGGCGCTTTCAACAGCCGCCTGAACCTCGAACTGCGTGAAGATAAAGGCTGGACCTATGGAGCGCGTGCTTATTTTGATGCCGACCAGTATTCCTGTATTTACGGATTCAGCGCGGGTATCAAAGCAGATGCCACCGACAGCGCTATGGCAAGCATTCTCAATATCCTGACTGAATACAGGAAAAAGGGAATGACCGGTGAGGAACTGAAATTTACCCGTAATTCCATAGGGCAGAGCGATGCCCGTAAATATGAAACAGGACAGCAAAAAGCGGGATTCCTGCTGCATATACTGACCTACAACCTGCCGGGAGATTATACCCAAAAGCAGCATGAGCTGCTCCGCGGGTTCGACATATCGGAGGTGGAAAGCCTTGCCGGAAAATATATCCCCGATGTGAGTAAGATGAACGTGGTGCTTGTCGGAGACAAGCATAAGGTATGGGATGGCCTGCAGCAATTTGGCTATGAAATTGTGGAGCTGGACAGCGAGGGGAATCCTGTATCAGGGAAACGGCAGTAATCCGTATTTCCTCTTTTTGCGGTAACTTTGCCGCGTAAAACAGAGAGATATTCGTGAAAATAAGGCAAAAAATAAAAATATCCCGTAAAACAACGTGCTTATTTTTAT
>JBEBVQ010000257.1:0-3498 GCA_040392625.1 Taibaiella soli
GGTAGAGACGCGATTTATCGCGTCTCCCCAGATTTGCCGCGCGGAGACGCGATAAATCGCGTCTCTACGGGTGAAATCAATTCACCAACAACAGGTTCACGCACCGTTGCATGATATTGAAAGCAATCTCCGCCATGAGGTTTTCTTTATCCAGGGTAGGATTTACTTCTGTTATTTCGAAGCAACAGATCTTATGACTTTGCATAAATGAGGCCATCAGGTCTTCGGCCTCGCGTTCTTTCAGCCCGTTGCTCACCGGTGTGCCGGTGCCTCTTGAGATAGCGCTGTCCAGGCTGTCCACGTCAAAGGATACATAGATATCGTCGCATTGGTTGAGGTGCATCAGCGCCTGCCTTACGGTATTGGCCACACCTTTCCGGCGCACTTCCTGTACCGGTATCACCTTGATATTGTGCCGCCGGATCAGGTATTCTTCTTCTTTTTCATAATCGCGCAATGCGATAAAGACAATGTCCTCCGGCTGGATCATGGGGTTGGTCTTTGCAACCCCTTTGATCTTGTTCCATAGTTCGACTGTCTTGTCATCGGGGTTGTGCACCTGGTTCTCAATATTGTCGAGGCCCAGCGCAGCAGCCAGCGGCATACCATGCATATTGCCCGAGGGAGTGGTATAGGGCGTATGCATATCGGCATGGGCGTCTATCCATACAACACCCAGGCGGCTTTTGGGTTTTGCCATCCTGATCCCGGCGATGGTACCTCCTGCGGTGCTGTGGTCGCCGGCGAGCACGAGCGGAAAAAGGCCGGATTTCAGTGTATTGGATACCGCCGCCGAAACACGTTCGTACATGGTCAGGATACCTTTGATGCGCTTGGCATATGGAGATTCCACAGGTTCGTACAACAGTCGGTTTTCCGTTTCGACCGCTTCTGTCGGGAAGTTCACAAAGAAGCTGCTCATATAATCAAGCGCAGCGATCTTGATCGCATCGGCGCCAAGGCTGGCTCCCCGCGTACCTGCGCCTATTTCCGATCTTACTTCTATGATCTTGATATTACGCATATTACTTCAAATGTAGTCCACATTCAACACATTTGCCACATTTTTATGATCCATTAATTTCAAAATTTGAAAATGCACTTGTTGCGCATATGGCGTTATTACAATCAATTTTCAAATTACCTGAATTCTTTCGGCGTTACGATCGTGAATACCCTCGAGATATTGAACCCGAAATGCATCCCCCCATTGTTCCATTTATCGACCGTCTGCCCGATAAAGGTACGCTCCGTCATGCCTGTGGAATTGGTAAAATGAAGCTGGAATACGTGGCCGCCGGTTTCAATATCGAAGCCGAATGACAGGGAGTTGACAACGCCGTTGAGGCGGTTGCCGGGAAGCTGGTAATAATATTCTGCATTGAACGTTACGCGGTTGGTGATCTTTACCCTTCCCCCGATCCCCATCGCCAGCACATCATTAGGCTCGGTACGGGTATCAACCAGATTATAGTGTACATGCACCGGCATGAGCTGTACGGAGAGCCATTGATTGAATTTCCGCGCGATCAGCAATTGGTTGACATAAAACAAACGGTTGCTGAAATGCCATTCCTGACCGGCAGGAAGGACAGGCGCCGGGATGGAGGTGACGGACATTGCGCCCAGGTAGCTCAGGCTAAGGGGCATATGATTATCGTCGGTCTGGCGCAGGATCCGCGCTTTCAGGTAGCCGTCGTATTCTTTCTGGAATGAACTGCGCCCTGCTCCTACGGTGAGCCAGTCGGTAACGCCGTAATCAAGACCCAGCCGGATCGTGGCGCCGTCCAGGCCGAACCATTCCTGCAGGCCGCCGTCAATACGCCCGAAACGGTGCGATATTTTAAAATCCAGTACACCGGCTGCCGTGTTTTCAATGCTGTGCCCGTTAATCAGCCGGGATGTTTTGAAGGTGGCCGTTGTATAGTCCCGCTGTAGCTCAGGGCCGGCAAGTTCGTCATCTGGTTCTTGTGCGGATACATAGGAAAACGGCAGCAGCACACATACGATCGTTAGCGTACTTTTGGTGTACTGCATTGCCCGGGATATAAGGGTATCATTATTTTTCATGAAGCACAAGGTTTACAGTAACGGAGATCTCTTCTGCAATATTTTTACGTACCAGTGACGGGATCTTGATTTTATAATCTGCGGGTTTCGCGATGAAGGTTGCCGTAGCGGTAATTTTCCCGTCTGCCACGGTCAGCTTGCCGGGCACGGCAACATCACGGCTTACACCATGCATGGTCAGCACACCTTTGGCGGTAACCGGATAGCTGCCGTCCCGGGTAAGGTCTGCCTGGTCGATATTTGTGATCTGCCCGTCGAAGACTGCTTTGGGATAGCGGTCGCTCTCCATGTAGTTTTCATTGAAATGCTCTTCCATCAGTCTTTTTTTGAAACGGAAGCTTTTGATCAGCATTTGAACATTGAACTTACCGGATGATGCGTCCAGCATACCGGCAGCCTGGTTGCTGACGGCTTCAATATTCTCGACGGGTGTTTCTGAGAAAAAACTGATCCTCCCGGTACGGGTGCTGTATTGCTGTGCCATTGCGGGTACGGCAAGCAGTAACATGATGATCAGGATAGTGTATTTCATAAGCAGATTCAGGTTGAGACATTTTCAATTTTCCCCAATTCAATTTTCAATTCTCCGGCGCCCCTGCGTTTACCCATGCCCTGATCTTTGCAATGGTACACTCATCCAGCCTGGCGGCATTTTTGGGCATGGGGTAAAAACCGCTGGCATGGGTGACGGATCCGAGGAGTTTGCCGTTTAGCGCAATCTGCTGTACATCGGCATGATTGTCGAGTATAAGGGCAAACGAGGCGGTGGCTGCATCATGGCAAGCGCTTGTGGCGCAAGACGCATTCATCAGCGGTGCAATAAATTCTGAATAGGAAACAGTAGCGGTATCGCAATCGCCGATAGCCGGATAAAGGTCCTCCCGGTTGTCGTTATAACACCCCGTGCTGAGGAATATAACGGCGCACGACAGCAATGTTATGAAGAATAAGGGTTTGATCATAGGTGTGCAATTTAATAAATTATTGGTATTCAGGGCGCAGGGATATAAACGCAATCGGTGAGCATGACATCGGCCAGCATCCCGGCACAAAAGCCTTTGACGGTAATTTGCTGATGGATGGATATGTCGCCGGGCGACTTGGGAAAAGTACAGACGATACCCCCCAATGGATCCCCGCTATCGAGGAAGACCACCAGCTGCCCGTCCTGGTTGATATCTGTATTTACAACCGTGCCGGTTACTTCCAGGGCTTTACCTGAATACAACGTGTTTGCTGCTTGTTCGTCGGTGTTATATGCCTGGAAAAGCGCTTCTGCCGTGATCGGGATACCGGGCTGTTCTGCGGCATTTTGTGGCGGCTGAAACCAAAGAACCAGCATGATGACAACAGCACAAAGGATCAGTCCGCCAAATGTATATATAAGTATTTTTTTCCTGTTTATTTGAACTATAGATTTGAGGATTG
>JBEBVQ010000258.1:0-3490 GCA_040392625.1 Taibaiella soli
AATAACAAGACCAAGCACCTGATCGGTATGGCGCAGATGGTGATGGAAAGATTTAATGGTAATATCCCGGACACGGTGGAAGAGCTGGTGCAATTGCCCGGCGTGGGGCGCAAGACAGCCAATGTAATCACTTCCGTACTGTATGACCAGCCCAATATGGCCGTGGATACGCATGTATTCCGGGTGTCGGCACGGATCGGGCTGACCGTGAACGCAAAGAACCCTTTGCAGGCAGAGAAGCAGCTTGTATCATTCATACCGCCGGAACTGATCCATATTGCGCATCATTGGCTGATCCTGCACGGGCGGTACATATGTCTGGCGCGCAGCCCTAAATGTGAAGTCTGCGGATTAAGGCCGGCCTGTAAATATTACCACCGTAGGGGCAATTCTGCGTGATTGCCCGATCCTGTATAATTAGCCGGTATAGTATGGTTCCCGCCGGCTGTTAATAATCCCCTAAAACAAATCCACCGGAAAATTCCTTTCCAACACCATTCAAAATTTATTATACTTTTGGAACTCATAATATTCCGCACACGCTATGCGACTTGCATTCTGGAAGAGAAAAGAAGAAAACCCCAAAAAGGAAAAAAAGAAAAAGCCGGTATGGCGGGAATGGCTTGATGCCGGTGTTTTTGCAATTGTGGCAGCTACGCTGATCCGAACCTTCCTTGTAGAAGCCTATACCATCCCTACCGGGTCGATGGAAGGCAGCATGCTGGTTAATGATTTCCTGTTTGTCAGCAAAGTATCTTACGGCCCGAGGCCGCCGATGACGCCGTTGTCGGTACCGCTGGTGCACAATACATTCCTCGGCGGCAAATCCTATTCTGAATCGGTGCAGTGGAAATACCGCCGCTGGCCGGGGTTCGGGGATGTTGAGCGATATGATGTGGTGGTGTTTAACTTCCCGAACGGCGATACGGTTATGGTGGACCGCCCTGAAGAAGATTATCATATGGCCTGCTTCCGCGAGGGCAGGGCCAATGTATTGGCAAGGCATGAGATCATCACCCGCCCGGTAGATAAAAAGGAGAATTACATCAAACGCTGTATGGGCGTGCCGGGAGATAAGCTGGAGATCCGGGATGGGGTCGTTTATGTAAATGACCAGCCTGCAAAGGTATTTCCTCATGCAAAGATGTTTTACAAGATATCGATGTCCATCCCTGCCTTCAGTCCTGATTTTATGGAGGAAAATGGTATTGATTATATCGGGCAGGACATGGCCCGCAACCAGATCTACAACATCCCCAATAATAAAGTGGATATAGTGCGGCAGGTTTCCGGCGTACTGTCGGTCACGCCGTTTGTATTCCCGAAAGGGGATATTTCCATGGACATCAGCTTCCCGCTTGATCCGGTTCATTATCCCTGGAACCGTGATAATTTCGGCCCGCTGGTGATACCGGAAAAAGGAGCTGTCGTACAGCTTACTCCGGAGAATATTTCCTTATACCGCCGGGTGATCAATCGTTATGAGGGTAATGAGCTGGAAGTCCGCGACGGACAGGTCTATATCAATGGCCAACCGGCAGATTCCTATACTTTCAAAATGAATTATTATTGGATGATGGGTGATAACCGGCACCAGTCTTCCGACTCCCGTTACTGGGGATTTGTGCCCGAAGATCACGTTGTTGGTAAAGCCTGGTTTGTATGGCTGAGCTATAATAAAAACCTGTTTGATCTCCGCTGGAGCCGCTTGTTCCGGAATATAGAAGCGCTCGAAAAATAGGGGACACTATAATGCTTAGAAGTTGTCTGAGAATGATTCGAAAAAAGCGTATGAGCAAAAAGCTGCCTCCTCCTTTCAATAAACCACACCTCCATCAAGCATGAGGTTACCGCAAGTAATCATAAAGAATGTCATCCCGGACCCCGATCCGGGATCGTATGAATAAGCCACACGTCCATCAAATGGGGAATATCATCAGACGATTGCGGCTCGGGGGCCGCAATGACAGGAATATTGTATGCATAAGTGTGCCGCAAAGCATAAAGAAGAAACCCTGCGCCGCTCTCCCGGTTGTTAGCGTAGCGCAACCGGAAGCATAAATAAAGCGGGATTTGCAATTCCGCTCCGCTGCATCCGGGACAGTGTGTATCCCGGCGTGGCTTTGTGCCGCTCATCTTACTTCAGCACCTCTTGCAGCCGTGCGTCCAGGGCTGCACCGCGGAGGTTGCAGGCAATGATCTTGCCTTCAGGATCGATAAGGAAATTCGCCGGAATGGATTCTACCTGGTAGATCTGTGCGGCAGGAGAGGACCATCCGCGCAGGTCGCTGACATGCGTCCAGGTAAGTCCGTCGGCATCAATGGCTTTCTGCCAGGCGTCCTTTTTCTGGTCGAGCGAAACGCCGAGTATGGTAAAGTTCTTGTTTTTGAATTTGTGATAAGCGGCTACGACATTGGGATTTTCGGCCCGGCATGGCGCGCACCAGGACGCCCAGAAATCAAGCAGCACATATTGTCCTTTAAATGAAGAAAGGCTTACCATTTCCCCGTCCGGGGTGGGCAGGCTGAAGTCGGGCGCCTCCGGATCAGGGCCGTCCGGAGTCAGGCGTTTCTGGCGTTTCGGCATTTGAGGCTGCGACAACATGCGGTTCAGCTTCACGGTGAAGTCTTTTGCGAGGCGTGTGTCGTCGAAGCGGCGATTCAGCGTTTGGGCAAAGGTTTCCAGATAAGTACGTTCGGAAACGGGGTTTAATATCTGTACGGCAAAGAGCGCAGCCGGCAGATCCGATGTGGTATCTGCGTAATTTTCTATAAAGCGTGTAAGCTGGAAGTTAATATCCTGCATGTCTTTATGCGCCGCTTCCAGGAGACTGTCGTTACCACGTTCCTGCATCGTGCGGATCACCCCGGAAATCGTGTTGATATCCCGTGCATACGCCCGTACGGTATGTAAAAAATGACGCAGGCTTTCGGATGCGGGAGAGCCGGCTACCGTATAATCGTACAAAGTATGCCAGTCACCGCTGACCTTTACCGTTCCCTCGCTGATAGAAAGGATGATATATTGGTTGTTGTCGAAGCTGAGCCGGTACAGGCCGGGTTCGGGAGCCGTACCCGATAATTCAAATTCCCCGTTGGCAGTCCGGACGGAATCAATGATCGTGATCTCATTAATCCCCAGTTCCTCCAGCAATACGGTCTGCTCCGGCATCCCTTTGATGTTTCCGGCGATCGTAAACTTATGCTGATCTCCTGTGCATCCCGCAAGAAATATAGTAACGACAATAACCAGTATTTGTAGATGTTTCCACCGCATCAGGGAGTCTGCATTTTAATGTGCAAACCTAATCAATTATTTCCCTCCTCCCGGTAAGCAGAGCCGGCAGGACGCAATTTTAACAGAACGCTAAATACTGCTATTATCGCAGGTAGCGATTAAGCGATATTTAAATCAGCTCATCATTTCTCGCGATTGGCATTAGCTGATCAGCACATCAGCCAATTAACTCATTAAATTGATGATTTTTCC
>JBEBVQ010000259.1:0-3470 GCA_040392625.1 Taibaiella soli
TCAAACCGCAGCTCGGTGTACCCGGGATGCTGATCCATCCATACCTCGGCTGCCTGTTTCAGGAAGCGCTGCTTGCCCGTGTGAACCGCTTCTTCAGGAAACCCGAAGCCAAAATGGCTGCGGGTCTTGATTTCCACAAAAACAACAATATCATCTTTCAAGGCGATACAATCCACCTCTTTCCGGCGGCACCGCCAGTTGCAGTGCAGGATCGTGTAGCCATGTTTTTTCAAATAGTTGACACCGGCCTGTTCTCCTTTTGCTCCCGTTTCATTATGTTTGGCCATAGAAAACAAAAAAAATGAAGGATCTCATCCAGAATTTCAGCACCCAGCTTGGAGAAGCCCTTATTATCGGGCAAAATTATCGCTTTATTACACCTGAAAAAGAATTTGACCACGTTATATTAACCGGTCTCGGTGGAAGCGGGATCGGCGGCTCTATTGTCCAGCACTATACTGCAGATACGATGAAGCTGCCCTTCTTCGTCAACAAAGACTATTCGCTGCCGGCATTTGTCAGCGCGGGGTCGCTCGTGATCGTTTCCTCCTATTCCGGCAATACGGAAGAAACGCTTGCTGCGATGAAACAAGCGCTCAGGGCCAAAGCAACCGTTGTCTGTATTACCTCCGGCGGGAAAATAGCGGAGATCGCTGCACGGAAAAAGCTGGACTGCATCCTGCTGCCTGCCGGGATGCCGCCACGTGCCTGCCTGGGTTATTCATCCGTCCAGGTATTGTATGTACTGGCGCACTTCGGTCTTATCGGCTATGGTTTTGAACGGGAGATAAGCGGAGCCATACGCCTGCTGCGCAAGGAAGGGAAAAACATACGTCAGGCAGGCCGCCTGCTGGCGAAAAAGCTGCACGGCAAAACCCCGATCATTTACTCCGGCCCAGTGTATGAGGGCGTAGCCATACGTTTCCGCCAGCAGATCAATGAAAATGGAAAAATGCTCGCCTGGCATCATGTGATACCGGAAATGAACCATAATGAACTTGTGGGATGGCGGGATAAAGACAACAGCCGCGCCGTCGTACTGCTACGCAATGCAGATGATTATGAGCGGGTACAAATGCGCATGGAGATCAATAAGAAGATCATCAAAAAATACACCCGCAGTTTCATTGAGATCGAATCGAAGGGAAAAAACTATTGGGAGCGGGCCTTTTACCTGATACATCTTACCGACTGGGCATCGGTGTACCTTGCTGCATGGGGTCGATGCTACGGAGGTTAAGGTGATTGATTACCTGAAAGGGGAGCTGGGGAAGCATTAGTCATCACTCTGCCATCTGGCAGAGTGATGACTAATGCTTAAATGAATCAATTAGCTGATGAGCCGATTAGCTAATGTCCGGAAAAGGGATCATTAGCTAATCAGCCCATTATCACATTAGCTCATTAAATTCATGCTTTCTCAATCACAACCGCACTCGCGCCGCCGCCGCCGTTGCAGATACCCGCTGCGCCGTACTGCGCGTTATTCTGGTGCAGCACATTGATCAGCGTGACGAGGATACGGGCGCCGCTGGCGCCTAACGGATGACCTAATGATACCGCTCCACCGTTCGCATTTACCTGCTCCGGCTTCAGGTTCATCTTCTGCGTATTCACAATGCCTACTACACTAAAGGCTTCGTTCAGCTCAAAATAGTTGATGTCTTCCATCTTCAGACCGGCTTTCTCCACCGCTTTGGGTACAGCGAGTGAAGGTGTGGTCGTAAACCATTCCGGCGCCTGCTCGGCATCTGCATAGCCCCGGATTTTGGCGATGGGTTTAAGACCCAGTGCATCCGCCTTTTCCTTGCTCATCAACACAAGTGCGGCAGCGCCATCGTTCATGGTAGAAGCATTGGCAGCAGTCACAGTCCCTTCTTTGACAAATGCCGGACGCAGGCCGGGGATCTTGTCAAATTTTACATTCCAGGGTTCTTCGTCTTTATTAAAGATCACCGGATCGCCTTTCCGCTGCGGGATCTCCACCGGCACAATCTCATTGTCAAACTTTCCTGCTTGTGCCGCAGCCTGGCTGCGCTTGTAGCTTTCAATGGCAAACTCGTCCTGCGACTCCCGGCTGATGTTGCATTCCTTAGCGCAAAGCTCGGCTGCATTGCCCATCGCATAGTTATGATACACATCGGTAAGACCGTCTTTAGCCAGTCCGTCTATCAATGTTATGTTGCCATATTTACTGCCCCAGCGGAGATTAGGATTATAGAACGGTACATTGCTCATGCTCTCCATACCGCCGGCCACTACTACATCGGCATCGCCCAGCAGTACAGCCTGTGCGCCCTGCATCACGGCTTTCATACCACTGGCGCATACCTTGTTGATGGTGGTACACGGTACGCTGTCCGGCACACCTGCAAACCGCGCTGCCTGGCGGGCAGGCGCTTGTCCCAGATTGGCCTGCAATACACAGCCCATCAACACTTCATTCACCTCTTTCGGATCCAACCCGATCCGCTCCAAAGCGCCCTTAATAGCAAAAGAACCTAATTGTGTTGCGGAAAAATCTTTCAATGAGCCTCCCCAGCTACCCAGCGGCGTACGCACTGCGGAGACTATATATACTTCTTTCATGTCTTTACGTTTACGGTTGCAAAAGTACGCAAAAATGGGGAGAGGGTAATAATGAGTTAATTAGTCAATTAGCTGATGTGCTAATGTCCCACGCGATTGGCATTTGCACATCATCTAATTGGCTCATCAACTCATTACCACTACACTTGCTGCAGGCTTGAATCCGGTATTGTTTGTTTTCTTCGGGTGAAGCGCTGCACAATCACCGAAGCAAGACCGTCGCCGGTCACATTCACCACGGTGCGGCACATATCCAGCGGGCGGTCGATCGCAAAGATCAGGGCAATACCGGCAGGGTTTACCCCGATAGACTCCAGCACAATGACCAGCATCAGGATACCGGCGCCGGGCACAGCAGCCGCTCCTATACCCGCCAGGGAAGCCGTAAGTACGATGGTAAGCTGATCGGCGAGGGTAAGGTCATAGCCCATTACCTGCGCGATGAATACCGCAGCCACGGCTTGGTAAAGCACTGTCCCATCCATATTCACGGTAGCGCCGATCGGTACGGCAAAGTTCACAATCTCCTTGTCGATCTTCAGCCGTTCCTCCACGCATTCCATCGTTACCGGCAAAGTGGCCGCGCTGGAACTGGTAGAAAAAGCAACCAATTGCGCCGGCGCCATTCCTTTCATGAACTTCCGGGGCGACATCCTGCCAAGGAACCACACCATCACAGAGTATAATCCATACATCAGGATGGCCAGCCCCGCGATCACCGTAAGCGCATAAGCACCGAGGGCGACGAAAATATCTGCCGAAGGCGACTCTGCCACCAGGGCGGCAATGAGCGCAAAAACACCATAAGGCGCAATTTTCATAATAATGTCAATGATCTTAAGTATTACCTCGTTGGCGCCATCAAAAAAGGCCATCACGGG
>JBEBVQ010000260.1:0-3455 GCA_040392625.1 Taibaiella soli
CAATGGCCGAGTTGATACAAATATGTTGTCCCTGTGTATTGACCAAAGCGCCGCCACTATTACCGGGGTTCACTGCAGCATCTGTCTGGATGAACGACTCGATCGCATGTGCCGATTGTGTGCGGTTGATACCGAGCGAGCGGCTTTTGGCGCTCACAATACCGGCGGTTACGGTGGCGTCGAGCGTCAGCGGATAACCGACTGCAAGCACCCATTGCCCGAGCCGCACATCATCGCTGTTGCCAAACTCCATGAAAGGGAGCGTTTCTTCCTGTATCTTCAGTACGGCAATATCGGTTGAGGGATCGCTGCCTACAACTTTGGCTTTGGTAGTGTAACGATTGTTGAATGTGACTGTCACTTCGTCAGTGCCTGAGACAACGTGGTTGTTGGTTACGATATATCCGTCAGGAGATATGACAACACCGGAGCCGGCGCCCATCTGCGGCGGGATATAGTACTGCCGGTCGCCGAAGAAGCCCCCGAAGTCATCACCGAAGAGCTGTGCACGCGGGTCTTTGGCTACGACGGTGCGGGCTTTCTTTGTGGTTTTTACATGTACTACGGCCTGTACAGCGGCTTCTGCGGCCGGTTGAAAGTCAACAGGGATCGCACTGGCAACCCGCCCGCTTTCATAATGCGCATAGTTGACCGGCGTTTGCTGTTGCTGCGCAACGGTCATGGGCAGCCCTGTTACGGGTTTTATTTGCTCCGTAACATATAATGTAAGTAATGAGGTGACGGCAGCCGTCAAAATAACCGGAATTATTCTGAATTTCATAGCTGTTGGTTTTTATACTGAATAGGACAAATTTATTGCCGATATTCTATATGGAATTGTTAAAGGCATTGTGGTTTCATTCATAAACTGTTAAAAAATCATTATTCAGTAGAGGCAGGGCATGCCCTGCCTCTACTGGGTAAAATCCTTTTTTTGATATAGGTTTGTGCCAGTTTCCTTTATTATAACCTTTTTCGCCCATGTCAGTTGCGGCAAATCCACGCCGGTTGGTTGTTGCCGGGATATTTATCGGTGTCGCGCTGGTGATCCTGATACGATTGCTTTTCCTTCAGCTTTTCGAAGAAAAGTATAAGATCATGGCCAACGACATTGCTATCTATCGCAAGGTCGTGTACCCGCCCCGTGGCATTATTTATGACCGGAATGATAGTGTGCTCTGCTTCAATCAGGGGATCTATGACCTGATGGTGACACCTATTGAGGTGGACCGGGGTATTGATACCGTGACATTCTGCCGGATGCTGGGCATAGATACTGCAGCATATGGCAAAATGGTTGAGAAAGCCGTTAAGTTCCAGAACGGACCGCGCCGCCAGAGTGTATTTATTTCCCAGCTCAATCCCGGACAGACCGCGCGGTTCCTGGAGAATCAATATGCCTTCCCCGGCTTCCAACTCGTAGAAAGATCTATCCGGAGCTATCCGCGCCCCAGCGCCGGTGTCGTGCTGGGATATATCGGCGAGGTGTCTTCCAATATGCTGAAGAAAGACCGCTTTGCCTCGTATCGTCAGGGCGATTATGTAGGTATTGACGGGCTGGAGCTGACCTATGAAGAGGTATTGCGCGGTCAGCGCGGGGTGCATTTTTTTGAACGTGATAATTTTAACCGTCCGCGCGATCCGTATATGCAGGGCCGGCTTGATACGCCCGCTATTTCAGGTCGGAGCCTGACGCTGCACCTCGATGCCACGCTTCAGGAATACGGAGAGCAGCTTATGTCGAATAAGCTGGGGAGCATTGTAGCCATTGACCCGGCTACAGGGGGGATCCTTTCCATGGTGAGCAGCCCGGGCTACGATCCTAATTTGTTGAGGGGAAGCGAACGCTCCCGGAATTTTTCCCGGATGTATCTCGATCCTGCCAAACCCCTGTTTAACCGGGCCATGAAAGCTTTTTACAATCCCGGGTCTGTTCAAAAGCCGCTGACAGCGCTGATTGCACTGGATGTGGGCGTGATCACCCCATCTTACGGATACCCTTGTGGCGGCGGTTATTTTGCGTGCAATCGCAGGATTGGGTGCAGCCATTCCAACCCCGGGCATTCGGCCAACTTACGGGTGGCGCTTGCGAACTCCTGTAATTCCTATTTCAGTCAGATCTACCGGATGTCGGTGGATGCCCGGAAGTTCGGGAACGTGAAAAACGGTTTGCATCAGTGGTACCAGTACATGTATTCGTTTGGTTTTGGTCATCCCACTGGTGTGGATCTGCCTTATGAAATCGGCGGTACCTTATACGATTCCTCCGACTACAACCGGATGTATAACGGCGTCTGGAACTCGTGTACGAATGTCTTTCTGGGGATGGGGCAGGGTGAAATAGCCCAGACGCCCCTGCAGATGGCCAATGCCATGTGTATCATCGCCAATCGCGGTTTTTATTATACACCCCATTTCGTTCGTGCCATTGGAGATAATCCCAATGACTCACTGTTGACGCCATACCGGGAAAGGCACGTGGTTTCGCGCGTCTCGGATACAGCGTTTGCTATCGTGGCGCTGGGTATGCAGGATGTAGTGGAGAGCGGTACCGGCAGGGTTGCAAAGCTCGAGGGTATTAACGTTTGCGCCAAAACTGGAACAGTGGAAAACAAAGCGAATATCCGCGGACAGGCGGTGAAGATGAAAGACCATTCCGTGTTTGTTGCGTTTGCTCCGCGGGAAAATCCTAAAATTGCTATTGCGGTGGTGGTGGAGAATGCCGGCTTTGGCTCCACATGGGCGGGCCCTATCGCCAGTCTGATGATTGAAAAGTACCTGAACGATACAATCACTGCTGCCCGCAAGCCGCTTGAAGAAAGAATGATGAAAGGCCGGGTGATCAACCCGTACCTTGTTGTGCTGGATTCGATGCAGCGGGCCAGGGATCAGCAGCGTTATTTGCGGAAGCTTGCCCGCCAGCAGGCACAGGATAGCCTCGACCGGGCATTGGATTCCATTGCCGTTCGCCAATTGATAAAAAAATATTTTTTAAGAATTGAGGAAGAATAGAATTCAGAATTGAAAGTTGAGAATTGAAGATGAATAACAAGTTGCCGGTGTTTTATTTTTTAACCAGCGTCAGATCATGAATGTAACAAGAAAGTCCTTTATAGCCAGGATGGACTGGGTGACGGTACTCCTTTACCTTGTGCTGGTAATGATCGGCCTGGTAGCTGTATTCTCCGTGGAATACCGGAGCACTGATCCCAGTATTTTCATGATGGATAAAAGTCACATGAAACAGGCTATGTGGCTGGGGATCTCCCTGTTTGTCGGGCTTGTTATTATGTTTACCGACAGCAAGTTTTTTTCTTCGATGGCCTTCCTGTCATACACGATCGGTCTGCTGCTGCTGGTGATCACCATATTTGCAGGCACACCGGTGAAAGGTTCTCATTCCTGGCTGGGTGTGGGCGGCTTTACTTTTCAGCCGGGAGAGATCTGCAAAATAT
>JBEBVQ010000261.1:0-3431 GCA_040392625.1 Taibaiella soli
CCCTGTAGAGACCAGGCATGCTGTAGAGACAAGGCATGCCTTGTCTCTACAGCATGCCTTGTCTCTACAGGGCGGGAATAATTTTACCATAAATGGCATACATTATGCCGGAATGGCATTATATTTATTGCGGATTGAAATTTGTCTTACAGAAAACAACAATCTTCATAAAAAATACGATATATGAATCCGAATGAATTTAAAAAATATGCTGTCAAACACCACGGCATCAGCAGCCTGACGCTCCATGATTATACCTCGTCTTTCAAGCAACCCACAGGGCTTACTCCTTATATCATCGAGGAACGCCCGCTGAATGTGGCGCAAATGGACGTGTTCTCCCGGTTGATGATGGACCGCATTATTTTCCTCGGCGAACCGATCAACGATCAGGTGGCCAATATCGTTACAGCACAATTACTCTTCCTCGAAAGCACCGACCGCAACCGGGATGTGCAGATGTATATTAATAGTCCCGGCGGCAGTGTGTATTCCGGCCTCGGTATTTATGATACCATGCAGATCATCAATCCGGAAGTATCCACCATATGCACCGGCATCGCCGCATCCATGGCCGCTGTACTGATGTGCTCCGGCACTAAAGGTAAGCGGACGGCGCTGAAGCACAGCCGTGTCATGATCCACCAGCCGCTCGGCGGCGCCGAAGGACAGGCCAGCGATATCGAGATCACTGCGCGCGAGATCCTGAAGTTGAAGAAGGAACTGTACGAGATCATCGCCAACCACTCCGGTCAGAAACTCTCTAAAGTGGAAAAAGACAGCGACCGTGATTACTGGATGACCGCCGCCGAAGCAAAAGACTACGGTATGGTGGACGAAGTGCTGGAACGTAATCCGCGTAAGGATCCGGGCACGGCCGCCTCATAAAATCTATCACGGATTACAGGATTATACGGATTAAAATACGGTATTTTAATCCGTATAATCCTGTAATCCGTTTAATCTGTGATTCAGACAGCCAACCCGATCGTGGCCAGGCTGACTTGTACACCTTCCTGCTGTAAAACCGCCAGGGAACAGGCTTCCAGAGTGGCTCCCGTAGTCAGTACATCATCCAGCAGCAGCACATGCTTTCCCCGCAGTGCAGGATGTGCCGTGAATGCATCATTCATGTTATCTGCACGTTCTTCGCGTGTTTTTAATGTCTGGCTTTCCGTTTGCTTTACGCGGAGCAGCATTTTTGCAGTATAAGGTATCTGCAGCACCCGATGCATACCTTCAGCGATGAGTATCCTTTGGTTGTATCCCCGTGCCGCTTCATTATTTTTATGCCGCGGCAGGGGTTGGATCAGGTCGTTGGTCTGTATCCATGCAGTCTGCTGCAGCGCCCGCGCAAACTGCATGCCCAGGAAACGACCGGTATCTTTTTTATTACGGTACTTCAGCCCGTGCAGCAAGTGTTGCACCAGTCCCTCTCCGGTAAAGTAAACATAAGAAGCTGCAAAACGGAAAGGGAAACGCCCGGCAAAACGCATCACCGCTTCATTGTCCGGCAAATCGTAATGATGCGTGAGCGGCATTTTTCCCAGACAATGCAGGCAGAGCACCTGCTCCGTTCGGAGCAACGGCGTACGGCAACCCGCGCAGATGCGGGGAAAGAATATATGCGACAAGCCATATCCTGCCTGATGTAACCACATGATGATACAAACATTTACACATCATGAAGTTACACCAAAAAAGCATCCGGCACACATCCCTTATGAGAGATGATATTGTAGGGGCAATCCTATGTGATTGCCCGACAGGGGCATGTGTGATTGCCCGGAATGAGGAATGAGATCAAAAAAACAGGCGGTACACATCCTCTACCTTATTGGCCGATTTTATCTTAAGATTTCCGGCATTGACCTGCAGCCCTTTGGTATTGGCCTTCGGTATCACGATCATATCCATGCCCAGCTTATCCGCTTCGGCAATACGCTGGTCAATCCGGTTGACGGCTCTTATCTCACCAGACAGGCCTACTTCCCCGACCAGGCATATATTGGATGGCAGCGCCTTGTCTTCATAAGACGACAATAAAGCACACACCACAGCAAGCTCAATGGCAGGGTCTTCAACCTTCAGCCCGCCTGCTATATTCACAAACACATCTTTTGCTCCAAAGTGAAAGCCACCGCGCTTCTCCAGCACTGCCAGCAGGAGCTGCAGCCGCCGCAGGTCAAGACCGCTCACGGTACGCTGTGGTGTGCCATAAACAGCCTGTGTGACAAGCGCCTGTACTTCTATCATCATCGGGCGCAACCCTTCTATTGTAGCTGCAATAGCGATGCCGCTAAGTGGTTCGTCGTGCTGCGAAAGCAAAATCTCAGAAGGGTTGCTCACAGGACGCATGCCCTGCGACACCATTTCATAGATGCCCAGTTCGGATGTAGAGCCAAAACGGTTCTTCAGCGTACGGAGGATCCGGTAGGCATAATGACGATCACCCTCAAATTGCAAAACCGTATCCACCATATGTTCCAGCACCTTAGGCCCGGCTATGGAACCGTCTTTGGTAATATGACCGATGATACAGACGGGAATATTGGTGGACTTGGCGAACCGCTGAAGCTCGGCAGCACATTCACGTACCTGCGATACACTTCCTGCAGCCGACTCTACATAAGGCGATTCAAGCGTCTGGATCGAGTCAATGATCAGGAGCTGCGGGCGAATTTTTTTTACCTCCTGGAAGATGGCGGCAGTGTCGGTTGCCGTCAGCAGAAAAAGTCCGTCATTACTGCCGCCGATACGTTCTGCCCGGAGCTTGATCTGTTGTGCGCTTTCCTCTCCCGATACATACAGAGTGGTGCCTTGTTGCCATTGGAGGGCGCATTGCAGAAATAGTGTTGACTTTCCGATCCCCGGCTCGCCGGCAATTAATATGACAGAACCCGGCACAATACCACCGCCAAGCGCCCGGTTCAATTCAGGGTCCGGCAATGCTATCCGCATTTCTTTCCCGGCAACAATCTCCGCTATACGATGTGCTTTTCTTTTTTCTTTCGTATCGTCTTCCCAGGTATGCGCTGCCTTGCGTTTGTCTTCTTTCTGTATCACTTCTTCCACCAGCGAATTCCACGCTTGGCAGGAAGGACATTTACCCATCCATTTGGCGCTTTCGTATCCGCATTGCTGACAGAAATATGCACTTTTAGTTTTGGCCATCGGGTAAAATTAGTAAACCATTTGTGAATAATGCCTGCTATGCACGGCAGGAAATAAAAAAAGCCATTCTGATAGAAATCAGAACGGCTTACTTACTAACCCATTAAATTCACAACTTGGTACAAATGTAGCAAACCTGTCCGAAGGAAAAAAATGGAAGTTCCCATTATTAATATTGATTAATAAATAATTTGTATAATTCCATATTATTTATATGAATAATTAAATTTATTGTTAATACATTTTTTTATTACATT
>JBEBVQ010000262.1:0-3411 GCA_040392625.1 Taibaiella soli
AAACCTGGCAACCTCTTTCATTTACCTATGGCCCTGCAGGCCTGGCAGAGGTTGGTACGCGAAAGGTATTCGCCTCGGATAAAGATAATACCGTGATCACTGCATACGGTTGGAATGCCGGCGCTACCGAATCACATATCTCTACGGATGGCGGCGCCAACTGGAATCTTGTATTTTCGGGCAAACCTGTTGATGCAGCTTTGTTCCTGCCGAATGGTAATATCCTCCTTGCCACGGCGAAAAGGTATCTTACCACAAACATCTACGTTGCGGATAGCCTGTTCCGCTCCGGCGATGGAATAAACTGGACGAATCTCGGTGAATATTCCAGCGCTGCAAGCGACAAGGGAGATTATGCCGTAGCAGCCAATAACAAAGCTTTTATCCCGCGAGAACACGGTCTGAACGGCCCGTATTTTGATGTTTCGTCAGATAATGGCGATACCTGGAACGCTACCGGCTATCTCACTGAGGGCATCAACGCTGCAGCAGTAAGCCCCACAGGTGACACGATCATTGTGGGAAACACGGACGGTGTAAGATATTCCCATGACGGAGGCGCAACCTGGAACGACGCCGGCGGCGGCGGCTGGGGGCATTCGGAAAATGGCGGGGCTGCGATCCTTCCCAACGGGGATGTGTACGTCGCCGGGCCGGGGAAGATCTACAAATCAACGGATGGCGGTCAGACGTTTTCGGATATTTCTCCCGATCCCTGGATCGCGATGACGGGCATCTCCCATTTTCATTATCATGTGCCAAGCGGTAAGTTCTTTATTAAAAACGGCCCGTACGGTATCATGGAATCTGCCGATTGCATCGTATGGACGAATATTACCGGCAATCTCAATGCCGGAGGAACTACCGATGTAGCATACAGCAAAAACTATATTTATGCAAGCTCGGCGAGCAGCGACACTTTGTACCGCTATGAAATCCAGGGTGTGACGACAGGAGTGTCAGCGCGTGAATTTCAGCGTGCGGATGTTCAGGTCTATCCCAATCCTGCACATGATCATATAGTCGTGCGCAACATTCCGGCCGGTTCTGCCGTAAGGTTGCTGGATTTTGCAGGAAAAGTGGTGTACAACGCTACATCAGAAGCAGAAAGCCTGAACATTCGTACAGATGGATTGGTAAATGGTATTTATATGGTGCAGACGGCGGGCAGGGAAGGTGTTGTCGCCAGGCGGGTTGTGATCAGCAATTAAATACGTTCTTCTGTAGAGACGCGATGGTCGCGTCTCTACTTTTTGCGTAATTTTATTTTATTGTTTTTTATCTTCGAGGTACTATAAAACGTCTTCGGATGAAAAACATTTTTACCACTATGTGTCTGGCCGTTTCGGCCTGCACCCCCGGTTTGCACGCGCAAACCAACATTGCAACATCTCCCCTGGCCGAATCGATTTTGATGGGGGAGTATAACCCCTCGGATTATACGACCGGCACAGGGCTGAGTCATCCCGATACCATTAGTCGCGGCATTCACGCCCGTGTTTCACCCGATTCGCTGCATCGCTACATGGAGGTTTTGGGCAGCTTTTACAACCGGAATTCAGGATCGGATACACTGTCTACCACAAAAGGCATCGGCGCCGCACGCCGGTGGATCTATTCAAAGTTTGAGGCATTCAGTGCACAAAACGGAAACCGCCTCATCCCTTCTTATCTCCGCTTCGACAGGAATATTTGCAACATAGCCCAACACAGCAACGTCTGTGCCGTGCTTCCGGGTACGGATACATCGGCAAAAGGGATCATTGTCATCGAGGCGCATATGGACAGCCGCTGTGAAGGGCTTTGTGACACAGCCTGCCTGGCTGCGGGTATCGAGGACAATGCTACGGGGACAGCGCTGGTCATGGAGCTTGCACGGGTGATGAGCCGTTACAGTTATAAGCACACGCTTGTTTTTCTTGCTACTACTGCCGAAGAGCAGGGGCTTTACGGTGCAAAAGCCTTTGCCGATTTTGCGAAGCAGCAGAGTATCCCCGTGAAAGCGGTTTTGAATAATGATGTTGTCGGTGGCATTATTTGCGGCAAGACCGCTTCGCCACCGGGCTGCCCCGGAGAAAATGAAATCGACAGCACACAGGTACGCCTGTTTTCCCAGGGAAGCTTTAACTCCCCGCACAAAGGACTTGTTCGTTATATCAAGCTGCAATACCGGGAGCGCATCCTGCCTTTTGCTGCCGTTCCCATGACGGTTACGATCATGTCTGCCGAAGACCGTACGGGCAGAAGCGGAGATCACATACCCTTCCGCCAGAATGGTTATACAGCGATGCGTTTTACATCCGCCCACGAGCATGGCGATGCGCACGTCACACAGCCCGGTTATGACGACCGGCAGCATACTTCCGAGGATATTCTCGGTGTGGACACGGATCATGATTCGATGATTGACAGTTTCTTCGTGGATTTTAATTATCTCGCCCGCAATACGGTGATCAACGGAAATGCAGCAGGTATGATCGCGATCAGCCCGGAAACGCCTGATTTCGACCTGGTGAAAGACCACGAAGAGAACCTGGTGGTCACGGTGACGGATCCGCATCAATTCCTGCATTACCGGGTAGGTATCCGTACAGAAACTAATGACTGGGACAGTGTTTATACATTCACCGGATCCCTGACACATACACTCACGCTGCCTCCGGGGAAGAATTATATCCTTAGTGTAGCTGCAGTGGACGGCGCAGGTGTAGAAAGTCTTTTCTCCCGTGAGCAAATGACCCGTGTTACGGATGTTTATGATCTGGATGCAGCTCCGAAATCTGTTGAGCTGCTGCAAAACCGGCCAAACCCTTTTGACGAAGCCACGACTATTTCCGTCCTGGTACACGACGACCCGGCTGCTCATAAAAAAGCCTTTATCGTAGTGCGTGATATCGCCTCGGGAAGAGAGATCAAACAGATACCCATCCGTCTCAGCAAAGGTGTTAACGAAATACTTTATGAGCATGGTTATCACATGAGCGGCGCCATGGTTTATACGCTTGTCATTGACGGGAAAGTGATCGATTCAAAGACGATGGTATTTGCCAACTGATTTTACCGGATCAGCGTCAGGTCACCTTTCATGCTTTCTGCTATCTGGTGGGTTCCCTGTTTGAAGGAGGTGAAGTACATAGATACACCCGGCTCGGCAGGCATCCCCTGGTAGGTGCCGTCCCATCCGCTTGCAGGGTCTGCTCCGGAATATATCAGTGCGCCCCAGCGGTTATAGACATACAGTACGTATTCGCTCACGGGGCATCCGGTCTCAAACACCGGGCGGAACATGTCATTCCGTCCGTCGCCGTTTGGTGTAAAGGCCGCAGGGATAAATACCTGGCAGGAGCATGGCGCCTCGTCAATATAAATCGTATCGGATGCGGTACAGGGAGACAGTGCCACGGTTACCGA
>JBEBVQ010000263.1:0-3410 GCA_040392625.1 Taibaiella soli
GATCCGGGAAGCATTCTCGAAAATATGGTCTCAGTTTGAACCGGCTAACGGGCAAGGGTAATTTTATAAGTCCTGCCTTTCATTTTTTCGTTGCGTGTTTTTTCCAGCAAAGATTTGGCTTTCTGTTTCTTTACCGATGCATAGGCACAGTGATCCTTGATCTCGATCATGCCCAGCTCGTCTTTTGCCAGTCCTCCGGTCTTCATGAAGAAGCCGGCAATGTCTCCTTTGCTGATTTTCTGTTTTCTGCCGCCGCTGATACGGATGGTCATCCACGAGGGTGGGGCAGGGAGTGGGTCGTTTGCCGGCAGGGTTATGATCTCGGGCCGGGGCGATACAAAACCGGGGAGCGTTTCGCTTTCGTGCAGCATCAGCCAGACGGTTCCTTCGGCAAACATCCGGGCCGTCCGTCCGTTCCGGTGCACAAAGTCCTCCTGTGTATGGGGCAGATGGTAATGAATAACATGCTGCACTTCCGGGATATCCAGCCCCCTGCCTGCCAGGTCTGTTGTTACGAGGAAATGTACACTGCCGTTCCGGAACCGGGCCAGGGTCAGCTCGCGCGTTTCCTGATCCATGCCGCCATGAAATGCGGCACATGGGATGCCCGCCTTGTCCAGCAGTCCGGCAGTACGTTCTACGGCTTCCCGGTGATTGCAAAAGATCAGCGTCGGTTGGCTGCCTGTATGACAGAGCAATCGTATCAGTACCGGGATCTTGTCTTTTTCCGGAGATTGTATGAGCTGTATTTTAAGACGGTTGCCTACCGTGTTTATTTCTTCCTGATTTCCTGTAAAATCAAGTATACGGGGTGCAGCAATTCCGGTGAAGGCGGGAATTTCTTTAAGATTGGTAGCGGATATGAGTAGGCGTTGGCGCAGGCCCGGCAGCGAGCGGATGATATAGGAAAGCTCTTCTTCAAAGCCCAGAGCCAGCAGCTTGTCGAACTCATCCAGTACAATCGTGTGTATTGTTTCTGTGCTGAAAGTCTCGCGGGAGATATGGTCTGTGATCCGGCCGGGCGTACCGATCAGCAATGAGGGTGGCTCCAGCAGCTTCCCTTTGTCGGAGGCCAGGTCGCGGCCGCCGTAAAAGCTGCTGACCTTCCGGCCGGTATCCATTTTTCGCCAAACCTCTTCGGTTTGCAGGGCCAGCTCGCGGGATGGGGTCAACACCAGTACCTGTACGCCTGCCTGTCCGGCTTCCAGCAATTCTGTGAGTGGTGGCAGATAGGCGAGTGTCTTTCCTGTCCCTGTCGGAGCCAGCAGAATGACGTCTTTTTTTTGGGGGATAAGCCGGTGCGCAGCTTGCTGCATCTCATTCCAGGATGTAAATCCTAACTGTACGCGTAGTTGGTTCAGATCCATCTGTTAATTTGAAAGCGTATTAATTTGAAAATTTGAATATGAGTCAATTTGAAAATGTCTCGTGTTATGCCATTTTCAAATTCAAATATCCCTGTCCGGGACTTGTTACTAACGACTTGCTACTTGCTACTTGCTACCAGAAAGCACCACCCGGTCAATGGATGCCTGCGCCATCGGATGATAGTTGTCCCGGAACGCCCGGTAAAGGCTGTCGGCCATTTCCTGCTTTCCCTGTTCGATCATTTCGCGATACAGCGGCTCCAGGAACTTCCGGCGGCCAACCTTGCCCAGGAATGCTTCCATAGTTGGGAAGGCGGGTGTATAATTGGCCGCGATGGACATAGTGTACCACTGGCAAGCGATCTCACTATTGCCGGTATTGGTAAACCCATACGTTTTGTCGAGCGCTGCCATTTGCGCAACGGAGAGTGTCGGCATTTTCCGGAGGAAATGCAGCCATTCGTGCGTTGACCAGCTTTTGGTATTGAGTGTTGCGGGATCAGCATTCGTTTCCACGAAAAGCCGCCGCTGCATATTTACCGTTCCGAACCGGGCCTTGTCGGCCCGCGGAGCATTGGGTGGTATGCCCGGCCCATATACCCAGCCCTGGATGTTCAGCAATTTTTTCAGATGTCCATCACCTTTGATCAGGTGCTTTTCCATGTACGACAGAAATTCTTCCGTGGTAATGGTCTTGAAAGCATATTCGTCAAAATACTGTCTGAGGAAGGCATCGAACCGTTCCCTGCCTACATTGCGCTCAATCAGCCAGAGGAACAGCGCTCCTTTTTCATAAGGGATATCTGAGAGGCCTTCATCGGGATCAAGGCCTTTGAGGTCTTGCTTGAGCCAGGTGCTGCGGGCCTGTGGCCCTTTTCTTGCGATCTCCGCTTCCAGGTCCTGATAGCCAAGTTCCCAGAGCATGTCCACATAGCTTTTATCGGTCATTGCTTCGGTGATCCGCCGTTCGAAATATACGGTGAATCCCTCGTTCATCCAGATATCGTCCCAGGTAGCATTGGTGACCAGGTTGCCGCTCCAGCTATGCGCCAGCTCATGTGCGATCAGGTTGACCAAAGAGCGGTCGCCGGCGATGATGGTAGGTGTGGCAAATGTGAGGCGCGGGTTTTCCATACCGCCTATCGGGAAGCTCGGCGGGAGAACCAGCACATCATATCTGCCCCAGCGGTAAGGGCCGTACAAAGCTTCGGCGGTTTCCACCATTTTGCCGATGGCGGAGAACTCATAATAGGCCTTGTCGAGCATGGAAGGTTCGGCATATACACCGGTGCGTTCGTCAACAGCCCGGAAGCTGATATCGCCCACGGCAAGCGCCATCAGGTAGGCAGGTATTGGCATGTCCATTTTAAAATTGTACACCCCGTCTTCATTTTTTTGCTGCGGATTGGACGCGCTCATGAGTGCGGCAAACCCTTTTGGTGCGGCGATACGCGCTGTATAGGTGTACCGGAAACCGGGGCCGTCGGCGCAGGGAAGCCAGGATCGCGCATAGATAGATTGGGATTGGGTGTAGAGGAACGGCAACTCTTTATCTGCTGTCTGATGTGGCTCCAGCCATTTCAATGCCGCAGCATCGGGGCCGGTGGCATAGTAGATGGTTACCGTCCCGGTTTCAGGCGTTATCGGTATATGCAACGCTGTGCCGAGTATGGAATCGGTAGTGCCGGTAGTAAACGGAACTCTTTTATCATCAGCAGTTACGCGGTTTATGATAAGCCCGTCTGTATCCAGCTTCAGCTCTTTCAGTCCATGCGGGTTTTCGATCCGCCAGGTGGCGCTGCCGTGAAGCTGTTTTTTTCGGAAATCCACGGTTAGGTTCAGATCCAGGTGCCGGAGCAAGATACTATCGGCATTGGACAGTGTGTGCGGATCTTTGACGGTTATAGTAGTATCGGTGAGGGTGGATGCAGATGCTTCGGGTTTTCGGGAACTGCTGCTGCAGGCCTGAAAAATAATAATTATAATTAAGATTAAAAAAGTGTAATAATGTCTGACCCTCATCTGGTTTGTTCATGTTTTTAC
>JBEBVQ010000264.1:0-3405 GCA_040392625.1 Taibaiella soli
CAGGCGCTACCACACCGAGGGCGTCTACTCCACGGACCAGGCCTGGGAACTGGCAGATTCCGGGCTCACTATACAGGCATTTACTTTCCTCGACAGCGTGTACAATCAGTTGGATTTCTACCCCGGAAAATATGACCGCTATCGCAAGTACAACTTCAAAGCCCACCACCTCATCGGCACATTCCGCAATTACGATGCCGCCCATTTGTATGTGGACAGCATGCTCCTGATGCTTAATGGAAACGAAGAAATATACATCAACGACTACCTGAGCTCACTGCTGCAAAAAGGATATGTCTGCTTTTATCAAAACCGGTATGCAGAAGCTTTTCTGTATTACCATAAAGGACAGATGGCCGCACGGGAGTACGGTTCGCAATGCCATTATGCAAACCTGACAGCCAGCCTGGGCAGAATGAGCTACCGCCAGGGCAAATACAGGGACGCGATCCCTTATTTCCGCGAAGCTTTTGTACAGGCCGCTCATTGTGACTCAACCGATTTTTTTAACCGCATACACCTCCGGCAGGAACAACTGGCTAATATCGGATTGGCATACGAACAAATGGGGTTGTACGACAGCGCCATTATTTTCTATAATCATGCGCTGGATTTCATTGCCCGCAATGAATCGCTTTTCCCGGACGAGAGCAGGTCTGTGGACATGGCACGTGCGGTGATCTGCGGAAACCTGGGCAGCGTGTACCTGAAAACCGGAGTCTTTGAAAAAGCCGGACACCTCCTGCAACAATCCATACAAATCAACAATCAACCCGGATACGACCACTATGACGCACGGCTTAATGAAATTAAGCTTGCGGAACTGCACTTGGCAACAGGCAAATACCCCGCAGCAGCACATGCTGTCAGGCAGATAAGAACTGCGCTTGATACAATGCCTTTTGAGGAAGCAGAGCTGCGGTGGCGAAAACTTGTCTGGCGGTATCATGATGCGTTGGGTGACACCGGGCAGGCTTATCGCAGCTATCAGGTCTATACCGCATTCAAAGATTCGTTTGAATCCCGTCGGCGGGAGCTGCCGGGCATGAACTATCAACTGATTTTCGATAATTATTCCAAACAATACCAGATCGAAATGCTGCAGAAGGACAACAGGCTCAAAGCCCTGTACCTGATGCTGGCAACACTTATTTCGGCCATGGGCGCCCTGATCTTTTTCCTGGTCAGGAGAAACTATCTCCAGTCTAAGTATAACGTTGCCAAGCTCACTGCTCTCAACCGGCAGATTACCGGACAGAATATGCAGTTGCGGCAGACCTTGGATGCCCTGGAAGAAAGCCGGCAGGCACATACACGGATTGTAAAAGCCATAGCGCACGATCTGCGCAGCCCGGTATCGGCTATGGTCGGAATATCGGATCTGCTGTTGCTGGAGGGTGCGGACACGCCTGACTGGAAGGAGATGGTCGAAATGATCAAAACATCCGGTATGGAAGCCATCCGGTTTATGGAAGACCTGCTGCACGACAACGATAATCTCTCTTCGGAAACGGTGGCGCTGGACGAGTTGGTTGATTACAGCGTGGAGCTGATGCGCTTCCGGGCGGCAGAGAAAGATCAGCGGCTTATCGTGAACCTGCAGCCGGCGCATACACAGGTCAACCGGCAAAAAATGTGGCGGGCGCTGAATAACCTGATCGTAAATGCCATCAAGTTCACACCCCGGCATAAAACGATCACCGTGGGGATGGAAGTACGTGCGGATAAAGTGCTGATCTCGGTCCGGGATGAAGGGATCGGAATCCCCGATGAAATAAAGAACAGCATTTTCGATACCTTCACATCCACCGGCAGGGAAGGTACTTCCGGGGAATCGTCTTTTGGTATGGGGCTTGCCATCACCCGGGAAATTGTGGAAGAATATAACGGAAAGATATGGTTTGATACGGAGGTAGGTAAAGGTACTGTCTTCTATATCGAATTGCCGGTTGCGGCGGCCCCGGAGGAGGCTTGAAATCATTTCTTTGCAGCAAATTAATTATCAGTGTATGATCCGCATAGGAATTATCAGAGAACGAAAAGTACCGCCGGATACACGGGTTGTATGGACACCGGCCCAATGCCGTCAGATACAGCAACGCTATCCTGAAATTGAAATCGTAGCGGAGTCTTCACCTGACCGTTGCTTTGGCGATCATGAATATGAAGCCGCCGGTATCCCCGTAAGGCAGGATCTGAGCGATTGTGACATACTATTGGGGATCAAGGAAGTGCCGCCGGAGCATCTGATACCCGGGAAGACCTATTGCTTCTTTTCCCACACCCGCAAAAAACAGCCGCATAACCAGAAGCTGATGCAGGCGCTGATCGACAAGCGCATCCGCATGATAGATTACGAATGCCTGACACACAGTGATGAGCAGCGCATTCTCGGCTTCGGTCTGTATGCCGGTATTGTAGGAGCGCATAACGGGCTGCTGGTATATGGAAAGAAAACAGGCGCTTTCACATTGCCGCCCGCGCATCAGGTGAAAACCAAAAAGAATATGCTGGCAGCCTATGCAAATATATTGATACCACCGGTGAAAATTGTGGTGACAGGATCGGGGAGGGTGGCTGCCGGCATCCTCGAGATCATGACGCAGCTCGGGGTCGAATATGTAGAGCCGCAGGATTACCTGCTGCAACAGTATGAATATCCCGTGTACACCCATCTTAAAGGAAATACCTTGTATGTCCGGAAAGACAACGGTCTTTTTTACCGCGATGATTTCCATGCCCGTCCGGGTATGTATGAATGCCTTTTTCCGCTGTACATTTCCGAAACCGATATCCTGATGAACGGTATTTATTGGGATGAGCAGATCCCCCGGCTCTTTGAGCGGGATGATATATACCGCGATGATTGGCGGATCAGCGTCATTGCAGATATCACCTGTGATATCAACGGCTCGGTGCCGGTCAATATGGGCGCCTCCACGATTGCAGACCCCGTCTATGGCATCGACCGGGAAACGGGGGAGCGCGTATCTCCTTTTCAGCCGCCGGAAATCTCTGTGGATATTATGGCAGTGGATAACCTGCCCAATGAGCTGCCCGAAGATGCTTCGGAATATTTCGGCGTCCAGTTTGAGAAATATGTGCTGAAGGAGCTGCTGGATCCGGACAGCGATATCATCCGTCGGGCTACCATCTGCGCGGATGGCCGTCTGACAGAACATTTCGCCTATCTCGCCGATTATGCGTACCGGCCTTGATTCAGGGATGAGTTATGAATGATGAGTTATGAATGAAGCATGTGTACAACTCAGCGCCCGGCCTTGGAGCCAATGGCGTTTAAAAAAATGATGTAATGGAGCGGCCAAAACAAATCCTGTCCGAAGCGCGTAGCGAAGCGGAGCGCACGTTTGATTGGTTTTAGCGGAATGGAATCATTTTTTCGCC
>JBEBVQ010000265.1:0-3402 GCA_040392625.1 Taibaiella soli
ATTGCGGCACAAATTCGATCAGGTATTTCAGCGTGGTTTTGTAATTCTTGTAGCTGCCGTAGCTGTATTTGATCCCGATCATTTTTTCAAATCCCTTATTATGCTCCTGTGCGGTGCTGATAAGGTAGTGTTGTGCCGGTTCTTTTTTCTTACCATAAAAAGCCATTTTAAAGCTGTCTGCCGTAAGTGGCTGGCCTGTTGCTACTATAGATGAATAAGCAGTGTATATACGGCTTTTAATGGCCTCTATAAGCCCGTTAATGGCCTGTTGATCTTCTGCTGATGTCTTGACCTTCCCTTCATTTTGCAGCCAGTCTTTGGGCTTTATTTTGCGATTTAGTGATAACTCTGCTTTCTGGCTGTTGATCGTAACTTTAGCATATACAGGTACAAGGCCATCTTTGTCCGCCTTATCCTTTTTAAGGATGAAACGAACACCAAATGTATTAGGTGTCATTTTTAGCTGTATTTGAAAAAAGATGAAATAATGACACCCTTTACAGGAAAGGGTTTTAGTGGGGTGGAATAGGTGTTTTTACAGGTGTTCGTATTGGTGTCGGAAACACCATGTTTTCACTGTAAAATCACTAGAAAATAATCGGGGATATAAAAGCGTAGAAAAAACACCAAACCCACGACACTCCTACGTTTTAGGGCATAAAAATAGCCCACAAATAATTGATTGTGAGCTTTTTAAGTCGGGATGACTGGATTCGAACCAGCGGCCTCTTCGTCCCGAACGAAGCGCGCTACCGGGCTGCGCTACATCCCGTTTGGGGCGGCAAAGCTAATACATTCCTCAAAATTTCACAAAGGATTATTTTGGGAATCGTATCGGTAAATGCCCCGCGATATAATATCTTGCACCCCCATTGTGCCATCCGAAACGACAACCATAACATCCACATCTGCCAGCCGGCCGGATTTTGACAAGTATGCTGCCTGTGTGCTGATACCGACATACAATAATGCAGGTACCCTTGAAGCTGTGCTGCAATCGGTGCTGCAATACACCGGGCATATCATTGTGATCAATGACGGATCAACAGATGATACTACAGATATCCTTGATCGCTTTCCGGCAATCCGGTCTGTCAGCTATCAGCCCAACCGGGGAAAAGGTTTTGCCTTGCGCACCGGTCTCCGTGAGGCGGCTAAGACGGGATATGCATATGCGATCGTGATGGACAGCGATGGACAGCATTATGCGCACGACCTGCCGCGCTTTCTGGAAAAGCTGGAAGAAGTACCCGGCGCCCTGATTGTCGGCGCCCGGAACATGGAGGTTGACAATGTGCCTGTAAAAAGCAGTTTTGGCAACCGGTTTTCCAATTTCTGGTTTTGGGTGAATACGGGTATCCGGTTGTCCGATACCCAGTCAGGGTATCGTCTGTACCCCTTAAAGCCACTGGCAGGTAAAAAGTACGTTACCCGGAAGTACGAATTTGAGATCGAAGTGCTGGTACGGGCAGCATGGGGTGGGGTGCCGGTCGTTTCCGTACCGGTGTCGGTATATTACCCGCCGGAAGAGGAGCGGGTGTCGCATTTCCGGCCATTTAAGGATTTTACCCGGATCAGCCTGCTGAATACGGTGCTGGTATTGATCGCCGTGCTGTATATCAAACCACGTGATTTTATCCGGATGCTGTTCAGCCGGGAAGGGTGGAAGCGGATATTCAGGGCGATCTTTGTGCACCCCGAAGAGAGTAATATGCGCAAGGCTGTTTCCGTAGGCTTTGGCGTGTTTATGGGCATTGTACCGGTATGGGGTTTTCAACTGGCGATCGGCATACCGCTGGCTTTGTTGTTCCGGCTAAATAAAGCGTTGTTCCTCCTGGCGGCCAATATCAGTATTTTCCCGATCACTCCTTTCTGGCTGATGGCCAGCATATTTACAGGTAAATGGCTGCTGGGCGAGACTACCTGGCTGATCCGTTGGCAGGATATCTCCGTAGAACGCGTGGCGCGCGAGGGCGTTGCTTTCTTTCTCGGCGGCACGGTGTTGGCCATTGCTTTGGGAAGCATTGTGTTCCTGCTGACGTACGTTATTTTGTCATTGACCAGGAAACGTCCGTCTGATTCCTGATAATATAAATCGTACGGGGGTCTTGGAGCCTGTTTTCTTTAAAGTTGGGCATGCGGGCGTTCTTTGAAAATAAATGAGTTATGGTGAATGTTGCTGCCCCATCTGACATTGATTTGTATTTATTCTTGTTCCTATGGTATGAATTGACTATCTTACGGTTTGGTGATATGGGAAAGTGATTGTGTGTATGCTGCCCCTATTTTTTTCACTGTAAGTTTTACTACGGATCTATGAATAAAAATATACCATTTTTCATTTTACCGCTCATTGCTGCAGTGTTGCTTTTTCCCTGGCGGCTCAGCGGACATCATGCAGACACCATGATTGCCGGTGCTGCTTTTTCATTGGATTTTATAGAGAACAGGAGTCAATGGCCTGAGCATGTAAAGTACAAAGCTGCCATACCTGCAGGTGAGTTTTATATCACAGACAAAGGGTTCACGTTCAGCTATTACAGCGAGGAGGATCTGGATCGCATTCATCATATGGAAGATGCCCGGGAAGATGTAAGCAACGAAACGGTACGTGGTCATGCTTATACGGTGCATTTCGTCGGGGCCAATACTCATGCTGCTACCCGAAGTGAAAATAAACGGAGTTACTATCACAACTACTTCCTGGGAAATGATCCTTCGCGATGGGCAGGAGGTGTGCCGTTGTTCGAAAAGGTGGTGCAGCAGGGGATATATGACGGGATCGACCTGGCGATATATAGCAAAGAGGCTTCCCTGAAGTATGATTTTATTGTAGCGCCCGGCAAAAATCCTGCACAAATACGCCTGCAGTATGACGGCGTACAGCCGGTACTCAATAAAAACGGAAACATTACATTGCATACCTCGGTGAATACCGTTACTGAACAGGCTCCTTACTCTTACCAGGTAATTGATGGGCGAGAAGTGGTAGTGGCAAGCCGGTATGTGATCAGGGACGGCGATGTTGCTTTTGAATTTCCTGATGGCTATAATCCGGAATACCCCTTGGTGATAGATCCGGTGCTGATCTTCTCCACCTACAGCAACGGTACTACTTCATCCTTTTACAGCTACAGTACTACTTATGATGCCACGGGTAACCTGTACGCGGGTATCAGGGCATTCGGTACGGGACTTCCTGTTACAACCGGGGCCTTTCAGATGAATTACAGCGGCCCCCAGGATGTAGGTATTCAGAAAATCTCACCCGATGGCAGCACCCTGATATATTGTACCTATTATGGAGGAAGCTCGCATGAAGAGCCGAACAGCATCATTGTGAACGACGATTTTGAATTGGTTGCTGTGGGCAGGACACAGTCCTCCAACCTGCCGGTTACC
>JBEBVQ010000266.1:0-3399 GCA_040392625.1 Taibaiella soli
AGACGCTGTCTTCCACACCTTTCCCCAGATTATCGGAATGGTCAAACAATGGATACAGCTTCAGTTCGTCACTGTTCATCTGGATGGCGCCATAATAACGGAGCGTCACTTCGGTATTCAGCATACTCCAGTTGAACATCCGGAACGCATTATCGTCCGGGTATATGATACTGATCTTCTCACCCAGCTTCTCGAAAGGATAGGTATAAGAGCCTTTAATTTTCAGCGCTTTCACAAGCAGGCGTCCCAACTGTTCGCAGTACACGCCGCGCAGGTCAACGATAGGAGCCTGATACATGGAATCGGCCTGCAGCACCATTTCCTCTTCATACTTCCGAAGCGAATCCAGATCATTTTTATCAATACCGGACTGTGCCTGTGCATTACTCAGGAGACACAGGAAACCGGCCAGAAGAAAAATATATTTCCTCATGGTATCATAACGTTTCTCCAAACCTACGCGAAAATGCTGATTACGCAAAGCCATGGTTTTAATTAGCCAATTAGCTGATGTGTCGATTAGCTAATGTCTGTCGCAGGGAACAAATCAGCTGATGAAATAATCAGGCATTGCCCCCCGGCTCAGTTCTGTAGCGCATAATATCCCTGTCGAACAGATAGAGGCCGCTCTTGTCTTCCCCGATCAGTTCCAGTTTGTCGTTGAGTGTACGGGCCAGGCGTTCTTCTTCGATCTGCTCGGCCACATACCATTGCAGAAAATTGTGGGTGGCATAATCACGTTCCTGAAATGCCAGGTGCACCAGGTCATTGATGCTTTCGGACACCACTTTTTCGTGGCGCAGGAATTCTTCGAAAACCCGGTTCAGCGACTGGAAGGTGATAATGGGCTGCTCTAATGCCGGCACGATACCAAAACCGCCCCGCTCATTGATATACTTGATCAGCTTGAGCATGTGGATGCGTTCTTCCTCGGACTGGGCATAAAAGAACTCGGTAACACCCTCCAGGCCTGCCTGTATATCTGCCCAGGAGGCCATGGCAAGATAGGCCTGCGATGAAGCCGCCTCGAGCGCTACCTGTTTATTTAACGCTTCCTGTAATGTCTGACTTAACATATAATATGGTGGTTGGTTTTGGTTTGGAATTGAACTATGAATATAGTCTGTTTTCAATTGTCAGGCAATTTTTTTCAACATTGAGGCATTAAGGAATTAAGGGTATTGAGATCCATGTCCTTAATGATCTTAATATCTTAATGCCTTAATGGTTCCTTTTTTACCATTCCCCATTCGCTCCGGTGTTTCCGCAGGGGATGGTCTTTGGATTTATTAAAGATCGCCGGCCCATTTTCCCTGCCGGCCCGCCGCAAGCGCTGCTCTTCTGCCGGCAAATGCATTTCCTCGCTGCATTCACTGCTGCAGCATCCTTTATAAGCCGCCGCACAATCTTCGCATTGGATAAACAGCAGGTGGCAACCGTCATTTTTACAGTTTGTATGCGTATCACAAGGTTTCCCACACTGATGACATACCGCGATAATATCCTCAGTAATACGTTCGCCCAGCCGCTCGTCAAAAACAAAGTTCTTCCCTTTGAACTTCAGCGGGAGCCCCTGCACCCTGGCTTTTCGGGTATATTCTATAATACCTCCTTCCAACTGGAAGACATTTTTAAAGCCCTGGTGCTTCAGGTAGGCGCTGGCTTTCTCGCAGCGGATGCCGCCGGTGCAGTACATGATTATATTTTTATCTTTCCTGTCCTGCAGCATACCGGCAGCCATGGGCAACTGGTCGCGGAAAGTATCGGAGGGCACTTCTATAGCATTTTCGAAATGGCCGACTTCATATTCGTAATGATTGCGCATATCTACAATCACCGTATCCGGCTGCTCTGCCAGCGTGTTGAATGCAGCGGCATCAAGGTGCACCCCCATATCCGAAGGATCGAAAGACGGGTCGTCAATACCATCAGCCACGATCTTGGGACGGACTTTCATACGCAGCACCCAAAATGATTTTCCATCATCATCAACAGCGATGTTCAGGCGGATGCCGTCGAGTTCGGGCGCGGCGCTGTGAAGCGCTTCACGGAATTGTTCAAAATGGATTTCCGGCACACTGATCTGGCCATTGATACCCTCACGGGCAATATAGATCCGACCAAACACTTTCAGGGCATCGAACCGGATGTACAGTTCATCCCGAAAGACCTGGGGATCAGCAATCTGGAAATACTTGTAAAAGGAGACTGTCGTGCGCGGCTCTGTTTCTTCGAGCATGCGCTTCTTCAGCTCCTCGTTCGAGATACGGTTGTGTAACACTGGCATGGTGTACCTTCCTTTTCGTTGAGGTGAAGCAGATAATTATCAATGCAAAGATAAGGAGCTTCCCTGATTGATTAGCTGATGCACTGATCAGTTGATATCAATCGCGAGGGATTATTAGCTAATTGGCTCATTATCATATTAGCTAATATTCCACATCATCCTTTCCAGAACCTGGGGGCAAGCTGGAATGTAACGCCCATGGACAAGTAAAACGAAACCTGGTTATCCAGCGACGGGGAAGAAATATTATTGGAGAAACCGGGCTGGATATTGAATTTAACGTATTTGGCGCCTACGGAAAAATTCACAAACGGTTCGATGAAATAAAACGCTACCCGGTCGATCTCGGCAGGCGGGGTGGTGAATGAATGCACCATGCCCGGCGTATTGCTGGTGAAATTTGCGTAACGCTGGTAGGTAAAACGCATACCCCCACTAAATTCAATGATATCCCGGTGCGTAAACCCTACTGCCGGCTGCAGAAAAATACGATAATAGTCAGCATGATAATTACCGCTCATGTTTTTGAGATTATTCCGGCGTATCTCACCAAAGCCGCCGCCGCCATATATCTCAAACAAGCCCTTGCCTCCGAAGCGGGAATAATACCCTGCGCCGAATTCAAAACGGCTGCCTGTATAACGGATACTGTCGTGGCGCTCGCTGTTGCTCAGCCAGAAATTTTCATTGGCATATTTATCCGTACTGCGGTAGCTGGCCATCAGGCCGAGATTGCGGAACGGGGAAGCAGCAAAGTCCACAGAAGGGCTCCATCCCGTGCCCGGTGCTTCCGACTGGTTCTGAAGTTTCAGGGATGTGGTGAGCTTCATTTCACCCGCTTCCCGGAGCATGGGCACATTGGCACGGTCGGGAAGAAAGATGCGGGGAGCGCAGGAGGAAAACAGTAAAATGATTGCTATAACCAGTAAACGGTATTGCATAAGCAAGAGTATATCAGTTCAAATATAATGCAATTTTCATGCCGCGGCAGGCGTTACGGGCGCCTTTCAGAATGGAACATACCCCCCCCCAGCTCCAACGATCCATCTAACGAAAAAAAAGTAACGAATGCAGAAAATGCGATAAACACATTCCCCACATTCGTCACATTA
>JBEBVQ010000267.1:0-3396 GCA_040392625.1 Taibaiella soli
ACAATAAGGATTATTCCGTTGTGAAAACATTCAAGGCGGGGCAACTCGCCTTTTCTTTTTCCCACAACCCACCCCACCTGCCCTTTGCAGGTATTTTTATTGCATCATAGTGAAAGGAACGGCACGTGCACCGGATTAGTGCGCTATGCCTGTTTTGCTAAGATATTTATTTTTCTGGAAATTTTATGTCGTAGTAAGCGCTCTGTTTACAAACCCAACTCCTCCATCATCGCACGACGCGCCTTGTACCGTACCCGGAAATCAGCCAGCAACCTGCCGGCAACAATATCGCCGCCGGGATAGGTGTGTAGTTTCCGTATCCAGCGGTTTATCTTCCGGTAATGATCGCGGCCTGTGTGTTCTGCTGCGTATGTTTCAATGTCACGCGCGTACTTGTCCCGCAACTGCTCCGGGAAATGTGGTCCTAAATATTTTTCATACTGATCCAACTGGTCCAGGCGTTCGTTTCGCATTGCATCCCACAAGCTTTGCCAGTCCTGTTCCTCGATCTGTATCTGTGCAATATCATAATGCCCCCAAATGTTGTTGGCGTTCAGTGTTGCGATCAGGTTGCCGAGGTAATCTTTCCAGCCGTCAGGCGGTGTCTTTCTTTTTAGCAGCCGGTAATAGGGCATGATATTCCGTCCGGCACAGAACATTTTTTCCGCCAGGGCAATGCAGGCATTGTCATCGCCGGCAGCCTCATACAACTCCAGCAGCAGATCCCTCCAGCGGTTTGCAGTACCCGGATGACGCTGCGCCTCTGCAATGGCAATACCCTCCTGCACCAATACGATCGCTGCTCCGTATTCCTTTTGATCCATGCGTTGGGCTACAATGCTCTCGCGGAACTCCGGCAGCCGGATATGGGCTTGGGCAAGGTCGTTTGCTTCCTCTTGTCTGCCAGCTTCCCGCAGCAGGTCATATTTCCGGGTCAAAGCGCGGGTAAGTTCGTAATCCGAACCGGCATGCCTTATCTGTTCATCTGCGTAGGATAGCGCTTCTGCCGTCATCCCAGCCGAAACCATCAGGGGTATAACCAGGCTGTGTATGCTGCTGAAACCGTAGTCATCATATATGGGGTCAAGGGTCTCTTTCTTTAGCCACTGCACCAGCGACTGCTTCAGCTCGGGCGCAACCTGGTTGTCTGTACCAATATCCCTGATCAGTTCGATAGCATCTTCAAAGACGCCGCCCACGCTTCCATTCGAATCATCCACAGATCCGTAATTGCGCGGTATGCTGGCTGCGATGCTTTGCGCCAGCATGGCTGCCGAACGGTAGTTTCCGGTGCGGTACATATAAGCGGCTTTGTCTGCAAGTACCGACAGTTTTTTAGCTGCTGCATATGCAGCAGCATAGTAGTCGCGTCCATTTCCCCGGAAGCAGGCTTCCGCCTGTTTGCGGAATGTATCCGGATTGTCCGCCTCTGTGGTATTGAAATATGCCAGGATGGCTTTCTTAAATGCCGCATCCTTTGCGGCATACCCGGCAATAAATGCAGCCAGTTCTTTGCTGCCGGTGTGTTGCAGCAGTTCTTTAACTTCGGGGTCTGCCGCTGCCGCCGCTGTCTTCTTTCTGCGAACAGGGTTGCCTTGCCGTGCTTTTACCGCATACAACACAGCTACCACGTGTTTGCAGATCTCACCATCATAAGGGCAATTACAATCAACAAAACCTAATTCACCCTCTCCTATCCCGACAACTACTTCATACGAATCTGTTCCCTCCACCAGGGCTTCCCAGCAGCCGGTATCTGTTTCTTCAAGATTATAGACCGCGTTATTGTGATAATATTTTTCGCCCCGAGATAAAATAACATCCGGTATTTGATCAAAAATATTGTTCCAATTCATCATGCAAATATCCGGGATTGCAGGCATTAATGCATTTTCATCAATCGTTCCGTTTTAAGTAACACCCCGCGCGAATCTGTGATCTTCAATAAATACACACCCGCAGGTAGTCCACCTACGTCTGCCTGAAACGCCCCACGCGCCTCTGCGCTGAATACCGTCTGGCCATTCATGTTGATGATCTCAATATTGGTGGTCAGATCCGGCAAGTCCATATGTACCGTTTGGCCGGCCGGATTTGGATAGATCCGTATCCCTGTTGCTTCATTAGCGTTAGCAATAGATGTAGTGGGGGCCTTTTTCACCCGGATGCTGTCAATCACTACATCGGTGAGCGGTTTGTTATTACCTGCGCTCACAGGTACTTTTCCAATATCCTGAACGATATCAAACCCGGTGGTCACCATGCCGAATACGGTGTGTTTGTTGTCCAGGTGGTTGTTGGTGACCAGGTTGATAAAAAACTGGCAATCGCCGGTGTTGGGTGATCCGATGTTGGCCATAGCCAGCGCACCGGGTACATTTTTCAATGTTGCGTCAAATTCATCCGGTATGGTGGTGCCCGTTCCGCCGGTGCCGTTGCCCGAAGGATCACCGCCTTGTATCATAAAGTTATCTATGACCCGGTGAAAGATCAGTCCATCGTAAAAACCTCTGTCCACACGGGCAAGGAAACTGTCCACCGTTACAGGCGTAAGCGCGTCTGTCAATTTTATTTCAATATCGCCCATGCTGGTATAAAAGACCACATCGGTCTGGGCAGATGCCTGGCCGAAGCCAAAAAGAAACAGGGAGGCAATGTATAGTTTTTTCAGATTTTTCATATAGATGCTGTTTATGCATGGTAAAATACAAAAAAACCGGATCTTTTATACATGCGCCGTCAGTCAACGGCAAATTCCATACGCACGGTAATGGTGGCGGTCTTGTTCAGGCTGGTAGTGTTGAAGGCGCCGCCATAGGAGTAGGCTTCGTTCTCATTCTGACCGGTGATCTGGAAAATGCCCATACTGGCTTTGCGCAGGCTACCGAGTTTAGCGCCTGCATTTTCGGCAATCGTTTCGGCCCGGCGGCGCCCGTCTTCCGAGGCTTTGGCAAGGAGGTCGATCTTCAGTGTCCCGAGCTTGGTATAATAATAGGAGGGCGGCTCCGAATTCATCTCCACCCCCTGCTGGATCAGGCTGGTGATCTCCCGCGATACTTTGTCCACGAGCGGGATGTCTGCAGACTCCACCTTCACCGATTGATAGAGCTGGTACCCGGAAAACGTAGTGGACATTGTGCGGCCGTGCTCATCGTACCTGGAAGTGTATTGCTTCTCGATCCGGACGGAAGAAAAAGTAACGTCTTTTTCGCCAAGCTGCATCTGGCTGAGATATTGGCGCACCTTCTGCTCGTCCTGCTTCAGTGCAGCAAAGGCTTCCTGCAGTTCATAGGAGTTGCGCGAATAAGATGCATTCCAGACGATCAGGTCCGACTCGAAATGCTGTTCCGCGCCACCGGTCACCATAATGGATTCCTGCTGTCTGAATTTGTAGTT
>JBEBVQ010000268.1:0-3343 GCA_040392625.1 Taibaiella soli
GTTTATAACAGCAAGCTCATGACTCGCATTTCGGAGGATCATTTTATCAGTGAGTTCATGAGCCAGCAACAGAGCTTTATTAAAATAGATCACCGCCTGCGGGGTATCTTTCAGCTTGAGCCATACAGAGGCGATATCATGATAGCTGTAACATTCCGATCTTTTCTCGCCGCTTTCCACGCTAATTGCCAATCCTTTCAGGGCATAATGTAGCGACGTATCGTAATCCCCTTTGTCATAGGCAATGCCTCCGATGTTTCTGGCCGCGAGCGCCATGCCGTTCAGGTATTTTTTCCGGCTAAAGAATTCGCCTCCCTGCTTAAAGTAATACAGCGCAGAATCCGGCATCTTCAAATCCCGGTACAGTGCGCCGAGGTTATTAAAGCTATAGCCGATATCCACCGTATCCGTTCCTTTTTGCGCCAGCCGGTTGTATTCGAGAAAATATTTTTTAGCCTGCTGATATTCACCCTGGATCGACCAACTGATCCCCAGCATATTCAGCACCTTACCTATTCCCTTGTCGTCTTTTAACTGCTCAAACAACGGCAGGGCTTTCATGCCATACTCAATACTTTTCACATGGTCATTGATATTGTTGTAGGCCATCGCAATACTGAGTGTAGTACTGGCAATTTCGAATGTGTCAGCAAGCGTGCTGAATATGCTGACTGCATCCTGATACAGCACAAAAGCGCTGTCGAAATTGCTTTTCGCATGGTGATAATTGCCGCAAAAACGAAGCGCAAGGGCTGCTCCCCGTTTGTAGCCGGATTTTTTTGCCAGGGCATATGCAGGCCTGGCAAACAGGATCATGGAATCGGGCTGGTAATAGAACCGGGCGGCCAGCCTGTTCAAGCTGTCCACAGTTAAGCTGTTTTTTTGTCCGCCCGTCTGCCCGTGTACCTGACAAGCACACGCAGTACACAACACTGCAATATTAAATACGAAAAAGAATATCTTATTGTGGCGAAGCATCCCGAGCCGTTATTAGAGCATTGACCCGGCTAAGATAACAAAGTTAAGGGATGGGGGGGGTGAATACGGATACACGTAGGGGCGAATAATTATTCGCCCGAAAAAGGCAAACATTATTCATCATTCATAACTCATCATTCAAACTCTTCCCCACGTATCCTGAACACCGCACCTTCCAGCGATCCGTCGATCCGAATCTGGCAGGCCAGGCGACTCTCCTGGGTGGCATCAGGAAGGGTATCGATCATATCCAGCTCAGCATCGGTCATGGGCGGGAGCGCATCGAGGCCGTTCACCACCTCCACATGGCAGGTGGCGCACAAAGCCATACCGCCGCAGGTAGCCATAATATTATACTCATTCGCCTTGAGGATCTCCATCAGGCTGAAGTTGATGTCGCCCGGGACTTCTATCTCCCGGCGGGCGCCATCACGGTCTTCTATTGTAAAGCGAACTATATCTTCCATATCAATCAAGAGTTGAGAACGGAACAAACATTAATTTTCCATTTTCAATACTCCATTTTCAATTCCTAAAACTCCTGTATCCCGTTTACCGTAGTATATTTAAAGCTCAGCCGCTGGTTGGGATATACATGTTTGAACGCGCTCTGCGCCATCAGTGCCCCCTCGTGGAATCCACACAGGATGAGCTTCAGCTTGCCGGGATAAGTATTAATATCCCCGATGGCATAAATGCCTTCAACATTGGTCGAATAGTCAAGTGTATCCACGCTGATCGCTGATTTATCTATCTGCAGCCCCCAGTCGGCGATCGGCCCCAGCTTAGGACTTAACCCAAACAAGGGGATCAGGTAATCTGCCCGGAGCGCGTGTGTTTCGTTATCACCTCCTGCAATGATCACTTCCTGCAAATGGCCGTTCCCGTCGATCTTCACGACATTGGATTTCAGGATCAGGTTGATCTTGCCCTGCTCCGCCAGTTGGAATACTTTCTCCGCCGAATCCGGTGCGCCGCGGAATGTTTCACCGCGGTGTACCAGCGTAACCCGGGAAGCCACATCAGAAAGGAAGATCGTCCAATCGAGCGCAGAGTCACCGCCGCCGGCCAGTACAATTTCCTTATCGCGGAAAAGCTCCGGATCTTTCACCATATAATGCACACCCTTCCCCTCAAAACGCTCCAACTGATCCACGGCAGGCTTACGCGGCTCAAAGCAGCCCAGGCCACCGGCGATCACGATCACCTTGCAATGGATCTTTGTCTGCTCGCTCGTGGTGAGTATAAAAGACTTGTCTTCCTGGCGCTCAATACCCTCTACCCGCTCACCGAGGGTGAAGGTAGGATGGAACGGCTCTATCTGCTTCATGAGATTATCAACCAGTTCCTGGGCCTGGATATCAGGGAAACCAGGTATATCATAGATCGGCTTACGCGGGTATATCTCGGATAATTGACCGCCTACCTGGGGCAATGCATCCACGAGATGGCAACGCATCTTCAATAATCCGGCTTCAAAAACGGAAAATAAACCTACGGGACCCGCCCCGATAACACAAATATCTGTAACTACCATTATATATTATTACCTCCTGCCTGTACTACTTATTTTTTCCGGGCCGGTAAATCCGGCGCAAAAATACGCACAAACAGACAAAAAAAATTGATCATTTCATTTCATAATCGGGAAAAACACACTTATACGCTATTGATAAAATCTATACCGGTCAATTGACCTAATAGCATATCTGTATATTACTGGCTTCTTGTGTCCATAATATCCCGGAATGCATTGCCGAGTATATTGAATGCAAATACAAGCAGCATAATGGCAATGCCCGGCACAAGCGCAGGCACAGGCTGGTTGGTAAGCAGGAAGTTATAATGCTCCTTGATCATCAGCCCCCATGACGGTTGCGGCGGCTGTACGCCGATGCCCAGGAAGCTAAGCCCGGCTTCTATCAGGATGGCGGCGGCAAAATTGGCGGCAGCGATCACCATCAGGGGGCCGGAGATATTGGGCAGGATATGACGGAAGATGATACGCATATCGCTTAGCCCCAACGCTTTTGCTGCCGATATATATTCCATTTCCTTCAGCGCCATCACTTGCCCTCTTACCAGGCGCGCCGTGCCCACCCACATGGTGAGGCCGATCGCGATGAATATCTCCCAAAAGCCCTTACCCAACGTGAGCGTGATCGCGAATACCAGCAGCAATGTGGGGATCGCCCAGAGGATATTGATCAGCCACATCACGATATTATCCGTTATCCCACGGAAGTAGCCCGCAACCGACCCGAGCACAATGCCGATCGACAGGGAAAGCAGCACCGCCACCAGCACCACAGCTATGCTTACCCGCGACCCGACCAGCAGCCGCGACAGAATATCCCGGCCATAC
>JBEBVQ010000269.1:0-3341 GCA_040392625.1 Taibaiella soli
GTAGGATTGAAGGCCGTTTCGTCGTAGAGACGCTATGAATCGCGTCTCTACGTGTTTTTATTGGTTGCTGAAGGTATAATCAGCTGTGTTGACGGTAAGATTGGTTTTGTCATTTATGTTGGTAACCTCAATGCTGCTCTCCAGCACGTCATCCCGGTAGAAATCCCCGGCCATCAATAGCCCATCGAGGTTTTGGGCATTTCCGAACAGGTGGAACAATGAGCCGGGAGTTTTGTGTGCTACAATATTTACCGGTATCCGGTCGGTGATCCACACTTCGATACGGGTATTCTTTTCCTGGTCGGTACAGACATATTCTTCGCAGGAATAATCCCGGATGGATTTGGAACGGCCTGTTTTATTACATGATACGGATGTATTTTCCTGGTTTGCTATTGTTTCAGCGGCGTCACCACTCGTGAACGCATTAATATTGACTGCAAGCCCCGTTTTTTCATTTTGCCGCAGCATGAGCATGGCATTTGTCCGGGTATCGTAAATTATCAGTATTTCCTGTTTCTTTTTCTGATCACTGGCTTCTGTGGCAAAATATTGTTTGTCCGGATTGAAGAAATACCGGATATCCGTCTCATCTTTTTTTGCTCCTTTTTTGTAGGTAGTGAGATGCATGGTCACCTCGTAGGGAAACACATACGTATCTTCCATTTTCACCTTCAGCACATCGTCATTCATCCATTCATTTAATTTGGCCAGGCCGGCTGCGCCAAATTTCTTTTCCATCGCGTCACGCACATATTCCGATTGCGACATCGCGGCATACGGTATGGCGCACAGCATTATCAGGGCAATCAATATCCTTTTCATAGTAGTGGGTTGCATGTTGAAAATTATTGTAAAATACAATATTTTCTCGTGTCAGAATCCTGCGTTGCTGCGGAACATTTTGACAGCGATCGCAAGGAGGATGACACCAAAGAACTTACGTGTAACGGCAATGCCGGAAGGCCCCAGCAACCGCTCAATGTAATTAAGCGATTTAAGGACGATAAAAATGATCAGGAGATTGATCAGTATGCCGGCGAGGATCGTGAACTGGTTGTAATCGGCTTTCAGCGACATGATAGTGGTCAGCGTACCCGAGCCGGCGATCAGCGGAAAGGCGATCGGAACTACCACACCGCTTTTTGCGCTTCCGTCGCCTTTGAAGATTTCGATACCGAGTATCATTTCCAGGCCGATAATGAAAATGACGATCGAGCCGGCGATGGCGAATGAGCTGACATCCACCCCCAGCAGGTTCAGCAGCTTGTCGCCAATGAAAAAGAACAGCAGCATTAATCCGCCCGATATGAGCGTGGCCTGGACTGCATGGATGTCGCCCATCTTGCTTTTCAGCCCGATCAGCACGGGCATTGAGCCGAGAATATCAATCACGGCAAACAATGCGAATGTGACTGTGAATAATTCCGCTCCTGATATCTGCTGTAACATTTCCCTGTTTGTAATGCAAATCTATATATTTTCGGACGGCTATAACAGGGCATTTGTTCTTTGAAGTGTCACCTATAATAAGAGAAGGGGCGCAATCTGTGGTCCGATTTTTTTAAATCATATGTTATGAGGGAGGGTAAGATCTTTACAGGAATATTATTGACGGCTCTTTGTATCAGCCTGTCAGCGGCTGCCGGCAATGGGTTTAAGCTGGTAAAAAAAGACGAGGTCATTGCCTTGTATGAGCGCTGGATATCATCCGGTGATGATGTGCCGGTACGCGAGATACAGGCCGTTTTTTATGTACGGTCGGATGTGGCGTCCGTTATCCGGCTGCTGCAGCATGCTGCTCTGGGTTTGGAATGGAATATGAATACTAACCGTTATGAGGTGCAAGCCGGTAAAGACGGATCGTGGATCACTTATATCCGGTATGATTTGCCGTGGCCGATGGATGATCAGGATTGCTGCCTCGGCTTCCGGGTACAGACCGTTGCGGCGGGACGCAAAACGATTATATCATTTGCAGATAATGGCGGCGTGGGATGCCCGGTGGAGAAAGGTGTGAGCCGGATCACCGGAACACGTGGTCAATGGCTGATAGAGCCAACGGTTGCCGGAGATCTGAAAATGATCTATACAATCACTTCCGACAGGAGCAGTACCATACCACGGTGGATCTCCGACCCGCTGATACACAAAAACATCTTCCGGACACTGACCGGATTCAAGCAAATACTCGAAAGCGATAAACTGTGAATGAATGTGGCTTTGCCATAGCTATTTTAGGACCGCTGTCGGACACTGAAATATACGGTGTCAGGTAATCGCGTAAGCAAGAATCTTGTGAGAAAGGAAAAAGCCCGCCGTTGCTAAAGCTATGGCGGGCGGAGTCGGGATGACTGGATTCGAACCAGCGGCCTCTTCGTCCCGAACGAAGCGCGCTACTACTGGCTTTTCTTCAAAATTCCCGTAAAGGTGTTTTTGAGGGTGTGCGTTTCGGTGTCTGGCAAACCATTTCTTTAGCCGGATAATATCCCGAATTTTTTCTAACTTTGAAAGAACCGTATATTGACGATTATGAGAAAAGAAGCTGTAGAAGACGTATTAAAAGCCCTGCCGGATAATTTCCAGTTGGACATGCTCATAGATCAGCTTATTTTCCGGGAGCAGGTAGAAACCGGATTAAAGCAGATTGACGAAGGCAAGGGTATTCCTCTGGACGAGGTTAAAAGCATGATCTCCGAATGGCAGAAGTAATTTTATCACCTGCCGCAGTAGATGATCTGAAAGAAATACATACCTACATATTGCAGCATTCCCGTTCTTATGCAAACAAGGTAGTGGATACATTGCTTGACCGGGTTGCCGATCTGCAAACAAATCCAAAACTGGGGCGCATCGTTCCTGAATTTGCACAACCTCATATCCGTGAAATCTTTGAATACAGATACCGGATTATCTACAGGGTTGAATCAGAGCAACTCATTTCCATTGCCAGAATATTGCATCAGGCCAGAAATCTTATTGCATTGTAGCAATATCAGCATGTAGCCGCCCTACTACTTGATCCCGGTACACATACTGTCCTGTTTCCGTCCGTCCCCACCAGCATAAGCCCTGCCAGCATAACACGACTGCCTTTTGCTCAATCAACAGGTTCCCCAGCCAGTAAGGGACGGCATACCACTGGTACACCATCCTTTCGGTAGCCGCAGCAGATTCCAGTACCTCCCGGTCGCGGGAGAATAGCTCATGCTGTAATGTACCTGCTTTCGTGGATTTCAACAGTTGCTCGATACGCTCCTGTTTGCTTACCAGTTCTGTAAACACCCAGGGCTGTTGAATTCTACAGGACATGTGGAAAACGGTAAATATCTGTCCAGTTG
>JBEBVQ010000270.1:0-3329 GCA_040392625.1 Taibaiella soli
ATGAGTTGAATAAAACAATCTTCGATCGTAGCAGTGACCGGCTTTATCTCTGCATGTGCAATGCCCTGTGCCGACAGATACCCGGAAATATCCTCCGTGCGTATATCCGCCCGGTCGAACGTTACGTGGGCATATTCCCCGAAAGCATAGCTGCTCCGCGTGTGTTCCCAATCCCGGAGGTGCTTCAGGAGCACCGGCATATTACCGGCCCTGACGGCATACAGGTTACCCGGATAAGCTGCGGAAATTGCTGCCGGCGTATCAATAGAAAGAATCCGTCCTTCCTGTATCAGCGCAATCCGGTCGCAGCGGGTCGCCTCATCCATATAAGGGGTGGAGACAATAATGGTAATACCCTGTGTATGCAGTTTCCGGAGTATTTCCCAAAATTCTTTGCGGGACACCGGATCCACACCGGTAGTCGGCTCATCGAGGAATAATACTGTGGGCTTATGGATCAGTGCACAACACAAGGCCAGCTTCTGCTTCATCCCGCCCGACAGCTTTCCCGCCCGTCGCTTCCTGAACGGCTCCAACTGCACATAGATATCCCGGATGAGATGCCGGTTAGCGGCAACGGTAGTACGGAAAACTGTGGCAAAAAAGTCCAGGTTTTCTTCGACACTGAGATCAGGATAAAGAGAAAATTTACCCGGCATATATCCCACCGTTTGCCGGATCTGCCTGTAATCTCGGATATCAAACCCCGCCACCGTTGCCGATCCTCCATCAGGCAGCAACAGCGTTGCAAGCATCCGGAAGATACTTGTCTTACCCGCCCCGTCCGGGCCGATCAGTCCAAATAATTCTCCTTTCCCGGCAACAAACGAAACCCGGTCCACTGCTGTTTTCCGCTCTTTGCCATATACCTTGCTTAGTTCGTTTACCGTCACCATAGCTTCCTGTTTTATTACCGGTTAAAAACAACATCTCCATACATACCGATCTTCAGATAACCATCATTTTTTACACGGATCTTTACCGCATAGACCAGGTTGGCCCGTTCGTCTTTTGTCTGGATGGTCTTAGGGGTAAACTCTGCTTTGTCGCTGATCCAGACTACAGATCCATCATAAGCTTTATAATCACCGGCGCCATCATCCACCAGGACTTTTACCTGTTGCTGCAGTTGTACCTGTGCAAACTGATCACCGGTAATGTATGCCCGCAGCCGGATGTTACCCAGATCGGCGATCCTGTACAGCGGTTTTCCACTCAGAGCCATCTCATAGGTTTCCGCATATTTGGTCAGCACCGTTCCGTTTACGGGATTCACGATCCTGCACCGGGAAAGCTGATCTTCCAGTTGCGCGATCTGCAGCACGATCGGGGAGGTTTCTTCACTGAGGCTTGCAGTTGTCACACGAAGCGAAGACTGCAAAGCATCTATCTGCTTCCGGATAACGGCTACCTGCGTGCCGGCGTCATCAAGCTGCTTGGATGTAGCGGCATCAGCCTGCACCATTCCGGCAATACGTTTTTGTTCTCTTTCTGCCTGGCGGAGCTGCTCCTGCAATGCGGCCGTCTGGCGGGCAATATCCGGTTTCCGGCTTAATACGGCATCGATCTGAGATTCGAGCTGCCGCTTTTTCAGCCAGAGTTGGGTGCTGTCTATATATCCGACAACCTGGCCGGCCTGCAGCGTTTGTCCCTCTTCAATATCCAGCGCCTCAATAATGCCCGTAGCTTCTGCAGGTACAATCGTTTCTACAGCTTCAAAAGTACCGGAGGCGTCATGCCTGGTTTTATCCCTGTTGCAGGATGACGCACATATAGCGGCCAGGACAGTCAATGTTATGATCTTCATACTTGTATGTTTTTATGGTTCATTTCCGGTTGTGGTCTGCTGGTTATACTGTTCCATCAGCAATTGTATTTCATGCAGTATGCGCGCCTGCCGTGCCTGATCTTCGGCAATCACTTCCCGCAAATAATCGCTTGTCCGGATAACGCCGCTTTCCAGCTGTGCTGCAGCGGCCTTCTTTACCGCTGTACACAGACCTATGATGGTATCATCAGTGGCAAGCAGGATTTGCAACTTATTGATCTCAGCGGCCTGCCGGCGGAGCGCCAGATTGGTGTTGAATAAAAACAGGGATTGCTGTACTTCCACTTCACTGCGGCTGATATCAATTAAGGCCCGTTCCTTTTTAAGTGTATAAAACCCATTCAGTGGCACGCTCATACGGACACCACCGATATAATAGGCCTCAAAATCATTGCTCAGCATATTCAAGGCCGGACGGCCATAACCTCCCTGCATGAAAAGACTGAGCCGGGGCAGGTTCTTTGCCGTGAGCAATTTCTGCTGCACATCCAGGCGCCGTTGCTGACCGGCGAATAATGACAGCTCGGGCCGTTTTATCTCATGCAGCAGTACCGGGGAAGCCGGCCGCTCCAGCACAACCTGATCGTCCATTTCCCGGTTAATAAACAGTCCCAACATGTCGAGATAGGCTTTGCGGGTTGTATTCAGCTCAATCGTCCTTTGTGCTGCCTTCAATAATGCTGCCTGCAACATGTGCGCATTAGTTTTCAAGACCGTCCCGTAATCTACTGCCGCCTGCGTAACGCTAAGACCCGCCTGCAAATCCTGCTTAAGCAATTCATTCTGCCGGATCTGCTCCTCCAATATTAAAACACCAAAGAACAATTGATTGATCCGCTCCCTGAGCTTGTACAATTCAACTTCAAGCTGCTGACCGGCGACCTCAGCCACAACTGTTTCTGCTGTTTTTTGCTGACGGATACGTCCACCATCATAGAGCTGCTGCTGCAATTCCCCGTACAGCTTGTACTGATCCTTACTCAACACCGGTATATCCATCCCGGGGAGCTGTACCGGGATCTGTGTTACTTCCGACTGGTAGCTGGCCTGTCCATGAATGCTGAGTTGGGGCAGGTAGCCCTTTGAGGCATTCTGCAGGGAATACTCCATGCTCCGTGTGATAAGCGCCTGTCGGCGTGCCAGTGGGTAATGCGCCCGTGCCAGCGCATAACATTCTGTCAGGGTTAACAGTTGCTGAGCCTGAGCCGGCAACCCGAAGACAGACAAACAACAAAAGAGAGCGAGCCGGCGTACGATCCTGTTAATCATCCTTTTTGTTTTTTTGTTTTAATCGTTTGTTTAACCCTGAGACAAAAAAATTATTTTGCCCTCAGCATTCCTTTCACCCAGGTGGGAATGAGCTTTTTACGTTCTTCCATCAGTGTTTTGAACTCCCGCTCATTCAAAGCATCTATCACGTCAAAGACCGGGCGGGCGATAAAAGGAAATATCGTCATACCCAGTATATTGAATAGAAAATGTAACGGGTGTATCTCCGGTC
>JBEBVQ010000271.1:0-3317 GCA_040392625.1 Taibaiella soli
AAACGGAAGTGCGTTACCGTACTGCAGAAAAGGATAAGGAGATTGCATACAAAGAGTTGCTGCTGGCCAGGCAGCATAATAATATCCGGATCGTAGGGGCGATCTCTCTGAGTCTGGTGTCCATTTTGGTTGTATTCTATGTATATAAGCAGCGGTTGCAGAAAACCAGGATAGCCGCATGGAAGCAGGAGGAAAAACTAAAGTCGCTGAATGCCTTCATTCAAGGGGAAGAAGCCCAACGTACAAAGATTGCAAATGCGCTGCATGACGGCGTGGGCGGGCTGCTGTCAACTTCTATCATGTATCTGGATGAGCTGCCGTCAAAATATACCGTGCTGAAGCAGGCTGCCGATTATCAGGAGGTAGTAGCTACTGTGTCGGAAGCCCTGGAAGAGATCCGCAAAACGGCACATTCGCTTATGCCCGAGCTGGTGATACGTTACGGACTGCCTCATTCTATCCGCCTGTTTTGTAATAAAGTGGAACGGAGCGGTAAGCTGCGGGTTGATTTCCAATGCTATGGCTTTAACGAGAGAATGCCTCCCGATTTTGAGTTATCCATTTACCGGATCGTGCAGGAGCTGCTGCAGAATGTTGTGCGCCATGCGGATGCAACGAAGGTGCTTGTGCAGATAAGCGCTCATCATGATATACTCAGCATCACGGTGGAAGATAACGGGGTAGGTATCTCGGAGGAGTTTAAAGAAGGGATGGGATTGGAAACCATACGGGCAAGGGTGCTGGAAATGAATGGCCAGTTTGCTATCAGCCGGATTCAGCCAAACGGTACAAATGCGTATCTTGAATTTGATTTACAAATGCAAAAAAAGCAGGAGACATGAGGATCAGCGTATCTGTTGTGGATGATCACCCCGTGGTAACGGAAGGATTGCAGCGCATACTTGCCGCCTGTGAGGAAATTACTCTCCGGGGTGTATATACAAGCGGGAATGAACTGCTTGCCGGGCTGGTGGAAGACACGCCGGATGTGCTGCTGATGGATATTCAGATGCCGGGCATACACGGCGTAGAGCTGGTGCATCATATCCGGGAGGCGTATCCCGGTATTGCGATCGTTGCACTCACCAATCTTGACCAGGCGGCTGTATTGCAGGAGATGCTGCATACCGGCGCCATGGGATATGTCCTGAAAAGCGCAGGAAAGGATACCCTGCTTCAGGCAGTCAAAGAGGTGTATGCAGGTACGCAGTATGTGGATCCGAAAATGAAGGAGATCGTATATAACGAAGCCATTGAGGGGAAGAAAAGATCCGCCGACCTGCCGGTGCTGACGCAGCGCGAAAAAGAAGTGCTGCGGCTGATCGTCGAAGGGCATACAAACCAGCAGATAGCAGAGATGCTTTTTTTGAGCCAGCGGACTGTGGAGCATCACCGGGTGAATATTATGTTCAAGCTTGATGTCAAGAATACGGCGTCTATGGTTCGCGAAGCGATACTCATGAAGCTGGTGGACTGATACGTCTTTTGCCAGCGGCATTTCCAAATTTTATGGTAATTTGTTCGCTGTTTACATATAGGCTGTTCCAAATTACCCTTGTCCCTATTTAAATATCAGAGATGAAGAGAAGGTTTATCTTCTGTCCTGAAAATCTTTTTCAGATATGCACCAACAGCATTTGTTGGCTTTCCCTTATTTTACTCATAGCGCCGCTGCATCTCTGTGCACAACCTGGTGATTTTGCCGGATTAAAACAGCTTCCGGCTGAAAAGAAGATCGCGTCTGCCATGAAAATTTATTCGGCTTCGATAAAGCCGCTGGACTCGGCTCGCGCTACCACCGCATTGCAGCAACTTGTCGATGATGCCAGAAAAAGTAACGACCATACGCTTGAAGCGATCGGGAACGGGCTGATGGGCGTATATTATGAACGTCGTTGTGCGGATAAAGACCTGGGGATGGCATATTACCAGGAGGGGCTTCGGCTGAGCCAGGTACATCATATCCGTAGAGCCGAAATCTGGCTGAATCACCATCTTGGGATGCTCTATTACAGCAATCGTCAATATCCTCTTGCCTTTGAGCACCTGCTGCGCGCCAACGCCGCAATGCAGGCAACCGGATATCATAATATTCCGGATGCGATACATTATTTATTCGAGTTGGCATACGTATATTATGAATTTGGGGATTATAGAGAGGCTATTGCTTACCTGCGGGCAGTGCCGGCTAATGACAGCGCTTCGGATCACTTGTGGCATTACATGTCAGTGAATAATACGCTGGCGCTTGCGTATCAACATCTTTCGATGATAGATTCCGCAGTTATTTATTTCTATAAAGCCCTCGATATCGCGGTTCAAAGACAGGATACGGTATGGATCGGGATCATCAGCGGCAATCTGGGTCATATCTATTACAAAAACAAGGATTATGAAAAGGCCTTTCCATTGTTGGAATATGATCTGGAAATCAGTAAAAAATATAAAGTATGGAGCAGTGTAGTGGCATGCTATCTTACATTTACAGAAGTCGCTATCGATTGTGACAGCTTACAATTGGCCCGCAGGTATATTGATTCAACACGTGTGTATATTCCGCGGGCAGGTGACGATTCTGTTTCCTATAGTATATCACTGCGTAAAAATCTGTCCCGGTATTATAGGAAGATTAATAACATGGAACTTGCATATGCATACCTGGATACATTTATCAGGCTCAGGGACAGCTTCAACCTTCAAAAAGATATCCGTATGCTGGCGCAGGCAGAGGCCAAGGTGCAAACCGAAAAGCACCTGGCAAAGCTGCAGCTGATTGAAAGCGAAAAAAGCAAGCAGATCATGCTGCGCAATGCTCTGGTGGTCGTACTGGTCCTGTTCATTGCCATTGTGTTGGAAGTGCTCTACCGGATAAGGATGAAACAGAAGAAAGACCGGAAGATCTTCCTGCTCGAAAAAAAGCGGGCAGAAGATAATATCCGGAATGCCAACCAAACGCTGGATTCCTACATAAAGAGCCTGCGCGAAAAAAGCCAGTTGATCGAAGATTTTAAAGAAGAGATCCGGAAACTGAAAGCTATTTCAGATCAATCTGCCAACGAACAGGAAGAGATGATCGAGAAATTGCATTATGCTACCATTCTCACCGAAGCAGACTGGATCGAATTTAAAAGGTTATTTGGAAAAGTTTATAAAGGGTTTTTCGATACGATCGATAAAAAATATCCTGATCTTACCCAGGCCGAAACAAGGCTGCTTGCGCTTACTAAGCTGAAGCTATCTGTAAGTGAAATGGCTAATATGCTGGGCATATCTACAGATGCCGTCCGGAAAACCCGTTTGCGGTTAAGGAAAAAAAT
>JBEBVQ010000272.1:0-3315 GCA_040392625.1 Taibaiella soli
GGACATCCGGTAACGGATACGTGTAAAAATGGTATGGGGATTGTTGGTGGGAGGTATGTAATAGATGTGTTTAATGTGGAAAATGTGACAAATGTGTTTATACTCATATCCCCACATTAAACACATTTCCCACATTAAACACATTAAAAACACATCACGAGTACAACCCGCCATTCACCGATATCACCTGCCCCGTGATATAAGACGCCTGCCGGGAAGCCAGGAAGCCCACCAGGTCCGCCACTTCTTCCGGATTGCCGAAGCGCTGCATGGGGATCAGCCGTGCCAGCTCTTTTTCATTTAATTCTTCCGTCATATCCGTTCTCACAAAACCGGGGGCAACGGCATTTACGGTAATATTTCTTTTGGCAATCTCCTGTGCCAGCGCTTTGGTAGCGCCGATCATGCCGCTTTTGGCGGCGGAATAATTCACCTGTCCGGGCATTCCTTTAAGTCCGCTCAGCGATACCATATTAATGATCCGGCCATAGCGGTGCATCAGCATCGGGGTCAGTACCTGTTTGGTAACGGTGTACATGCCCTGCAGGCTGGTATCGATCACGCTGTCCCACTGCTCGTCCGTCATAGACATCAGCAGCGTATCCTGACGGATACCGGCATTATTCACCAGCACCTCAATGATCTTATCCTGGTTTTGCTCCTGCCAGGCGCCGAGTGTTTGCTTTACTTCCTCACGATTACTGACATCAAAAGCCAGTATCTCTGCCGCTACCCCTTGTTCACGCACAAGCCCGGCGGTTTCTTCTGCAGCTTCCTTATTCCCTTTGTAATTGATCAACACAGGATAACCCTCTGCGGCGAGCCTGAGGCATACGGCGCGGCCGATCCCTCGCGAGCCGCCGGTAACGAGTGCATATGGTTGCATAGCGCTATAATGTTTTGTCGCTTTCCAGTTCGGTAAGCTGTCGTTTGAAATATGAGGTTACATCCGTATCTGCCAGCCATTCCTTTACCTGCCGGAGGTTTTGCGACGGGGCAACATCTTCACTGAAGAACGGTATATGCGTACGGATACCTTTATACAGCCAGGAGGTGGCGGGAGAGAGTTTCCCGGCAATGCCGCGTATATCTATTGCCTGTGCGATGGCTACAGACTGCACGGCCAGCACTTCATACGTATTGTCAATCACGCGGCTGCACATCAGCGCAGCATTGCAGCCCATGCTCACGATATCCTGATTGTCATTATTATTGGGGATGCTGTGTATATACACCGGGTTGCTGAGCGCCTGGTTTTCGGCTACGGTGGAGGTAGCGGGGTATTGCATTCCCTGGATCCCGAAGTTAAGCCCCAACCGGCCCGCATTGGCAAACGGCGGGAGCTTCCGGTTCAACGCCGGGTTAAGAATAAAATTCAGCTGGCGCTCCGCCAGCATCGAAAGCTTGGTAACAGCGATCTTGAGCTTATCCATCTCAAGACCAATATAATCTCCGTGGAAATTACCGCCGTGAAAAACATTGCCGTTCTTACGGTCGATCACCGGGTTGTCGTTCACGGAGTTAAGCTCGCCCGTCACCACTGTTTCGGCATGGATCACTGTATCCAGTACCGGGCCGAGTATCTGCGGCACACAGCGGAGTGAATAATATTCCTGCACATTATCGGCCAGCACATTATCGGTGATCTTCTTTTCGTACAGATGCTCATGGCGTTTGCGCAGCAATTTGCTTCTTTCGCCGAATACACGCATCCAGTAAGCGATCTGCCGCTGTCCTTTATGCTGCTTTACCTGGTTCAGGTTTTCGGAGAAATGATCGTCATACGCCTCCATCAGTTCATTGACCATCAGTGAGAGCAGCAGCGACCAGACCACCAGGCGGTGCGCCATGATCACATTCACCCCGCCGATACCGGTCATTGCAGAGGTACCATTTAATATGGCCAGCCCTTCGCGGATATGTATGCCTAACGGCTGCAATCTCAGCTTTTTATACACCTGCGCTGCTTTCACGATCTTGCCGCCATAGATAAATTCCCCTTCGCCGACAAGCCCCAGCGCCAGATGCGCCAGTTGCACCAGGTCGCCGCTGGCGCCCACACCGCCATGCGCATAAATACAGGGATAGGCTTCTGCATTGATCAGCGCCGCCAGTAGTGTCACTGCATCGGTATGCACGCCGGAGTAGCCGAGCAGCAATGTGTTCAGCCGCGCCAGCATCAGCGCGCGCGTATGGCGGGGTTCCAGCAATTGCCCCATCCCTGAGCTATGGCTGCGGATCAGGTTATATTGTAATGCACGGCAGTCGGCATCATCTATCCGGTATTGGGCCATCGGGCCGAAGCCGGTATTGATACCGTAGATCAGCTTATCCCGCGAAAACGATTTCAGGAAATCATAGCTTTGCCGCACCTCTTTCAATGCGGATGCGCTGATATTGATTTGTTTCTGTTGCAGAATGATTTGTTCAAATGCCGCAAGATCAAGCTTCTTTCCGCTCAGGGGGATCATAATATATGTAAGACAGAATGTTCGTAAAGGTTGCAAAAATAATGAAAGATTTAAAAATATCCGGATGGAAGGACGAAGGTAGGGGCACTCCTGCGTGATTGCCCTCATTCAAGATTGGGCGATCACGCAGGATCGCCCCTACAGGATCGCCCGTACCACAATTATTTTTTGAAATATTTTGCAGTTCAGTAAAAAAATAAGACCTTTGCAGTCCTAAAAAAGAAAAGTATGGCACGTGTTTGTCAGGTAACCGGTAAAAAACCTATGGTTGGTCATAAAGTATCGTTCTCTAACAAGAAAGCGAAACGCCGTTTTCTGCCCAATCTGCAGACCAAACGCTTTTTCCTGGTGGAAGAAGACCGGTGGATCTCGCTGAAGCTGTCTGCCGATGCGATCCGTACGATCAATAAGAAAGGGCTGAATGCGGTAGTAAAAGAGCTGCGCGCCCAGGGACAGACAATTTAATCATCGTATCCAGTAATAATTAAAGCTTAGAGCAATGGCTAAGAAAGGAAACCGGGTTCAGGTAATAATGGAATGCACCGAGCATAAAAACAGCGGCATGCCCGGCACCAGCCGTTATATTACCACCAAAAATAAAAAGAACACCCCGGAGCGTATCGAGTTGAAGAAATACAACCCGATCATGAAGAAAGTAACGCTTCATAAAGAAATTAAATAATTTACAATATAATTTACCGTTATGGCAAAAGCAGCTAAAACCGCGATCAAGAAGGACGCCAAGGCGGCGGCCGAATCAAAGAACTATACTAAGGTGATTAAAGCGGTACGCAGTCCGAAGACAGGCGCCTATACCTTTAAGGAAGGCATTGTTCATAAGGAA
>JBEBVQ010000273.1:0-3306 GCA_040392625.1 Taibaiella soli
CAGCGCCATAACGACCCGTTTGCCGATGATCCGTTCTTCCAGGATCCTTTTGCTGCCATCCGCCAGCGCAGACAACAGCAGCAACAGCGCCAGCAGGAGCAGCAGGCAACACAGGTGACGGATATCAACAAAGACCTGTTCATCAAAGTGCATGTAGATAAGAACAAGGTGCATGTCGGCGAGCAGATCACTACCAGCTATAAATTGTATGCGCGGGTGCCCATGAATATGAGCATTTCGAAACTGCCTTCCCTGAATGGCTTCTGGACGCAGGACTTCCAGTTGCCCAAAAATCAGAAACCGGTCGAAGAGTTGGTGGATGGGAAAAAATTCCAGGTCTTTACCCTGAAAAAATCGGCTTTGTTCCCACAGCAGGCCGGCACCCTTATCCTTGACCCGGCAGAAGCCGAAGGCGTAGCGCGTATTATCCAGCAGGTGCGCCAGCGCAATCCGTTTGCGGATATGTTTGACAACGATCCGTTCTTCCAGCAAGCATTCGGCGGCAGCCTTATGATGAATGACCCTTTTTTCAATGACAACTTCTTCAATACGCTTGCCTATAAAGATGTGCCCGTACATCTGAAAAGCAAGCCCGTGCAGATCACGGTAATGGCATTGCCCGAAAACGGGAAGCCGGCAGATTTTGGCGGGGCTGTCGGTAATTTCACTATATCTTCTAAAATAGATAAGACCGAACTTACGACTGATGATGTGGCCAACCTCACCCTTACGATCACCGGGAGCGGCAACCTCAAGCTGATCGAAGCCCCTGCGCTGCGTTTGCCGAATGGCATGGACGGCTACGATCCCCATATTATGGATACGATCACCGGCCGTACCACAACCATCAGCGGTTCCAAGATCATCACCTATCCTGTTGCCGTACAGACACCCGGCGATTATGAGATACCCTCCGTCTCTTTCAGCTATTACGATCCTGCAAAGAATGCTTATACCACGTTGCAAACAGAGCCGGTACGGGTATCTGTGAAACCCGGCAAAAATCATCATGCAGGTACACAGCCATACCGTATTGCCGCTATTGGAGACATTCACGATATTGACCAGGAGCCGCTGGCAGCGGAACAGCCGGAAACGGCGCCTGTTGTGTTTACCGTTACCTACTGGTCGGCATATGGCATCCCGCTGATCGCTTTCCTGGCATTTGCGGTATATCGCAAGCGGGAGGAAGAATTATCCCGGGATATCGTGAAACTGAAACACCGTAAGGCCAGAAAAATAGCGTTGAAACGACTTGGCGCTGCACGTAAACTGCTGCAGCAGGAGCAGCGTATCCCGTTCTATGAAGAGATATCCAAAGCGCTTTGGTTGTACCTGAGCGACAAACTGAGCATACCGTTGTCGGAATTATCACGCGAGCGGGCAGCGGCGGAACTGAGGGGGCATGAAGTGCCGGATGCGCTGTGGCAGGAAGTGAAAGACCTGATGGATGATTGTGAAATGACCTTATATGCGCCAGCACAGAGTACACAGCAGATGCAGCATACATACGGGCAGGCGGTGCAGGTGATCAGTAATCTTGAAGAAACGTTTAAGTCATGATCCGCTCTTTGCTGCTTGTAAAAATATTGTTGCTGCTCACATGGCAATCCATGGCTTCCGTGCCGGAACTGTGGCAGCAGGGAAATGATTACTACCGGCAGAAACAATATGACAGCGCCGTTGCCTGCTTTGAGCAGATCATCAAATTACGGCCGGGCGATCCCCGTGTTTATTACAATACCGGCAATGCTTATTACCGGATGAATAATATTGGTATGGCGGTGCTGAACTATCAGCGTGCCTTACGCATCGACCCGAAATACAAAGAGGCCTCCGACAACCTGCTGCTGGCAGAGGCCCGGATCAGCAATCATATCCAGAAAGGGCCGGATCTCTTTTTTATCCAGTGGTGGAAGTCGCTGACGCATCCGTCTAATGCCAATGTGCTGGGCATCATCAGCCTGGTGTGCTTCCTGTTGCTGCTCGGCGCAATCTTGCTCCGTCGCTATAAAAACAAAACCTGGATACGCCCCCAGATGATCGGCGGACTTGCAGCGTTATGGGGTGTTTTTTTACTCTTCTCTTTTGTAGCGGCCGGGCATGCCCGTCTCCGGGATCATGCGGTGGTGCTGGAAACAGACGCGCCCCTGGTCGGCGCACCTCAGCAAACACAGGCCCAGAGCTATATCCCCGAAGGTACTACGGTAAAGATACTGAGTGAGAAAGCCGGACATGTAGAAGTGCGGCTGCCCGATGGCAGAAGCGGCTGGATGAAACAGGAACACCTGGAAGAAATATAGGTATAATTATGAATTATGAGTTATGAATAAACTCATTCATAATTCATAACTCATAATTCATAACTCATAATTCAATATTGTGTATCGGATTAAAACGCCTTGGCTGCTCCGCAAGCTATATCCCGGCAAATTGATCTGGCGTATGCCGGAAGAGCCGGAACCCACGGTTTATCTGACGTTTGATGATGGCCCGCACCCGGAGATAACGCCCTTTGTTTTACAGCAATTGGAACAGTACGATGCTAAAGCCAGCTTTTTTTGCATTGGGAAGAATGTAGCCGACAGCCCCGATGTTTACAAGGCCATATTGGAGCAGGGGCATACCACCGGTAATCATACCTTTAATCATATGAATGGGTGGAAGACGGATACGGAAAGCTATATCCGGGATATCCTTGAAGCAGAAAAGCTGATCGAAAACCGGATCTTCCGTCCGCCTTACGGCCGGATCCGGATGGCGCAGGCCAAACTGCTTGCCAATGCACGGCCATCCTGGAAGATCTATATGTGGGATGTGCTGAGTGGGGATTTCGATATCCGGATCACCCCGGAGCAATGCCTGAAGAATGTGGTAATGCACACGCGCCCCGGTGCGATCGTCGTATTTCACGACAGCGAAAAGGCGTGGGAGCGTATGCAATATGCACTGCCGCGCTTTCTGGCATTCTGCAAAGAAAAAAAATGGGCGCTCAAAGCCTTGCCTGTATAAGACAAAACAAAAGCATGTTTACTGATACACATACCCATCTTTACGACCAGCGATTTGACCAGGACCGGGAGGAAATGATCCGGCGGGCGCTGGATGCCGGCGTACAGAAAATGTACATCCCCAATTGCGACCACGGTACGATTGCCCCCATGCTGGAAATAGAAAGTGCATGGCCGGAACATTGTTTTGCCATGATGGGCCTGCATCCCTGCTATGTAAAAGATGATTACGAAACGGAGCTGGCTGTTGTTGAAAAATGGCTTGCGGAGCGTGCTTTTGCTGCAGTAGGGGAGA
>JBEBVQ010000274.1:0-3304 GCA_040392625.1 Taibaiella soli
AATCGCATACTGTATATAAATAATACAACTTTCTTGCTCAAATGTATATTAATCTTGCCTGTAAACCTTTTCTTTTTTATATTAAATCCTATCTTTGCCCACTGTTTTTTAACATTATCATATAGTACAATCTTCGAAACCTATGCAATTAAAAGGGTTGGTTAAGTTATTTACCGCAGCGCTGATTCTTATTTCGCTGTACCAGTTGTCATTCACATTTGTTGTTCAGAGTGTCGAAAAGAAGGCCCGCACGCAGGCTCAGAAGGCCATCCGGGCTGAATACCCCGAGCTTCAGGGCGAAGAGCAGCGCGACCTGGTTGAGGCCCGGTATGACCATATTACGGACAGCATGCAGGGCGAGCATGTATATAATATGCTCTTTAAAAAATTCACTTACCAGGAAGCCAAGGAGCAGGAGCTGAACCTGGGTCTTGATCTCCAGGGCGGCATGAATGTGACGCTTGAAGTAAGTCTCGACGAATTGGTGCGCTCCATGTCCAACAATCCCAAGGATGTGAAGCTCAACAAATCCCTTGAAGAAGCCGACCGCCGCAAGGTGAACAGCCAGTCTGACTTTGTCACCCTGTTTGGCGAATCCTTTACTCAGTTATATCCCAATGAGAAGATCGCTTACCTGTTCACCAAGCCTTCCGAAAAGGAAATCACGCTCAACGCAACCAACGAGCAGGTGCTTGCCATTATCCGGAAGGAAGCCAGCGGAGCGATCAAGCGTACCTATAATGTATTGCAGACGCGTATTGATAAATTCGGCGTATCGCAGCCCAATGTGAATCTGGACGAGACCCGCGGGATCATTACCGTGGAACTGGCCGGCGTACGCAACCCGGAGCGTGTCCGTGAATATCTTCAGTCAACCGCCAAACTGCAGTTCTTCGAAACCTTTACCAACGAAGAGATCATCCAGTTCCTGCAGCCCGCCAACGATGCGCTTGCCGCGTATCTCGCCGGGGAAACGAAAGGGGACAGCGCGACCCGGCCCTCTGAAGGCGATGCATCCGCTGCTGCCGGCACTTCCGTGCGGCCTGAAACCGTGAACAATTCCGACACCGCCAGCCTGAGCTCGCTGCTCGCCAAAGGTGATACGGCCGGATCTTCCGACAGCAGTCTTTCGGATAAGGCCGCAGAGGAACTGAAGAAGCTTCCGTTGCTGAGTGTATGGAATCCGAATATCACACAGCAGGGACAGGTAGTGCCGGGACCGGTTGTAGGGCTGGTATCCAAGAAAGACACTGCGAAGATGTCTGAGTACCTGAAGCTTGATGTGGTGAAAAATAAGTTTCCCCCGAATGCGAAATTCGTCTATGGCGCCGAATCCAAGGAAGAACGCCGGAATCCGAACGCTCCATTGATCCTGTACGCAGTAAAACTGGCTCCCGGCGGCGGTGCGCCACTGGAAGGCGACCGGGTAACAGATGCACGCATGGACTTTAACCCGCTTTCGGGAGAGCCCGAAGTAAGCCTGGAAATGGATATGACCGGCGCCCAGGTGTGGAGAAAGATGACTGCCCGCAATAAAGGCAGGTATGTAGCTGTAACCCTGGATGACAAAGTATATTCCGCCCCGGTAGTGAATGACGAGATCGCCGGTGGCCGTACCTCGATCAGCGGCCGGTTTACAACGGAAGAAGCTACGCAGCTCGCCGATATCCTGAAATCGGGCAAGCTGCCTGCGCCGGCGCGTATTGTGCAGGAACAGGTGGTAGGACCGACCCTTGGAGCGGAAAACATCGCCGCGGGTATGAACTCACTGCTGATCTCCTTTGTGGTCATTTTCGTGCTGATGCTGGTGTACTTTAATACCGGCGGCATGGTGGCCAATGTGGCCCTGCTGCTGAACGTCCTGTTTACCTTCGGTATTCTCGCCGCCATGCACGCTACGCTGACGATGGCGAGTATTGCGGGTTTGGTACTGACCATCGGGCTGGCCGTGGATACGAACGTGCTGATCTTTGAGCGTATCAAGGAGGAGCTGACCCTCGGCAAGACCTACCCGCAATCGGTGACGGACGGTTATAAACGATCGTACGCTCCGGTACTGGATGGCCATATCACTTCACTGATCACCGCGGTGATCCTGTTCATCTACGGGCTCGGACCGGTGCTTGGTTTTGCAACCACGCAGATCATCGGTCTCCTGCTCTCGTTGTTCTGCGGTATTATGGTATCCCGCCTCATTACCGATACGTATATGAAACGCGGCCGTCACTTCAACTATTTCACGAAGATCTCCAAGGCAATCTTCCAGAAGGCGCATTTCAAATTTATTGAAAAGAGAAAATATTTCTACTTCATATCTGCTATCGTGATCCTGCTGGGTATTGGCTCATTTTTCAACGGCTTCGATTATGGTGTGGAATTTTCCGGCGGACGCAGCTATACCATCCGGTTCGATCAGAAACATACCGTAACTGAAGTACGTGAAAAACTGAGAGATTTTCTCGGAGACGAATTCCCTGTAGTGAAAACCATCGGGAGCGATAATCACATGAATATTACCACCAGCTACCTGATCGAAAAAACAGACAGGAATACCGACAGCGCCGTGCTACTGAAAGTGCATGAGGGCCTGGCAGCGGGACAGCTGATACCGGCATCGGTTAATTTCGGCGAATTTAACAACCGTTACCTGCAGAAAACGGATAAGGTACTGCCCACTATTTCCGACGATCTGAAAGCAGGTGCGACACGGGCTACGATTGTTTCCATCCTGGCTATCTTCGTATATATCCTTGTCCGTTTCCGAAAATGGCAATATTCTCTCGGTACGATCATCTCCCTGGTGCATGATGTGTGTCTTGTGCTGGCCGTATTCTCGTTCCTGAAACATGTGGTGCCGTTCTCGCTTGAGATCGATCAGCATTTTATCGCAGCGGTGCTGACGGTGATCGGTTTCTCGATGAACGATACCGTGATCGTATTCGACCGTATGCGGGAATACTTCCGCAAGTCTCCCAATGAAGACAAGAAGAGTGTGATCAATCGTGCGATCAACGATACCCTGAGCCGTACGGTAATGACCTCGCTGTGTCTGTTCCTGACCGTGCTGATCCTGTTTATCTTCGGCGGTGAAGCCACCCGCGGTTTTGGTTTTGCGATGATGATCGGTGTGCTTGTGGCCACTTATTCTTCAATATTCGTGGCTGCGCCGATCCTGGCGGACCTGGATAAGAAAGATACATTGAAGCAGGAGGAAGACCGGGATGTGCGTATCGAATCATTGAAGCGCCAGGCATAAGGTCTGCTTTGCCGGTAAAAGGAAACGGTCTCCCATGTTTGTGCAAAC
>JBEBVQ010000275.1:0-3280 GCA_040392625.1 Taibaiella soli
TAGCGAGGATCTTTCCCTGTATAAGCGCCGAACGGTAGTCGCTGACTTTTATAACCACCTTCTTCTGCAATACCCCCCTGCTATCCGGGTAAAAACAGTCAAATTGTCCGAGATATTGATACAAACGAGGATTATATCCGGCCGAAAACACTACCGAAGAGCTTAATGTACTACGGGCAAAGCCCCGCAGCGCCGACATGGCATCCGCATATTCAGGCGGTAGTACCGCTCCGTCTTTGGTATATTGGTCCCTGTCAACCTTAGCCATAATATTAACATCAATGGCGCCGGCCTGAATACTGTTACGCAGTCCGTGTTCCATGGCTGCTTTCTCAGCCGGCGGAGCCGCCAGCATGCTGTTGTATTGCTTTTTGAGCGTTGAGTGGTCCGGGAGCAGTTCAAAATATTTGCTTATCTCAGAACCAGCTTCGAAAGGTAATTCCCTAAGTGTATTCAACTGCAGGGTAACGATGGTGTGTATGAGGTTGAGGTAGGCAGTAATGCGGCGGGCGCGGTAATCGTGCTCGTGATCCTGTATCGGCTCAAAAGCGATCTGGTAAAGCCGGGAGTAATGCCGTCGCATACTTTCCAGCAACTGATCTTCAATGATAGAGATAACAGAACTGATCCCAAAACGTGCTACTTTCAGCGGTGTGTCAATCGTAAATGCCAGCCCCATAACGGGTATGTGGAATTGGTGGTATGCAGAAGAGAACATTGATTTATTTAAATGATAAAATGGCAGTGCAGCGTGAAGGGTCAAAGTTCAAGTGCAGTAATCGCCAAAAACATGATTAATATCATTTCTTATACCAACAATTGTATGGAACCGGTACCGTATTAAAGGGGTATTTTTGTTATCACAAGATATTCTTATGAAGACAAAACCGGATTTTCATGCAGATTGCGTTACATGCAAGGTCAGGGACAAATCCATGTTCTGCCGGCTGCACAAAACCGAGCTGCTTCAATTCGATGGCAGCAAATCATGTTATTTCTTTCGCAAAGGGGAGGTTATTTTTCACGAGAACGGACACCCCCGCGGCGTATTCTGTATCAGCTCGGGCAAGATAAAAGTTTCACATACCGGGTACGATGGCAAAGAGCAGATCGTACGGATGGCAAAAGAGGGCGACCTGCTGGGGTACCGGGCTTTCCTGAGTAATCAGCAATACAACGGTACAGCTACGGCACTGACAGATGTAGAGATCTGTTTTATTCCGGGGGAGGTGTTCTTCGAGGTACTCCGGGGAAACAATAACTTCTCCCTGCAGATGATGCATTTGCTTTCTTCCGAGCTGGGCAAAGCGGAGCGTACCATTACCGACCTTGCTCAGAAACCGGTACGTGAACGCATGGCAGAAGCATTATTATTCCTGAAAGGCACCTACGGACTTGAGCCGGACAATGCCACCATCAACATCGTGCTCTCGCGGGAAGATATTGCCAACATGATAGGCACTGCGACGGAAACAGCCATCCGCCTGCTTTCCGAATTCCGGCACAACCGGATACTTTCTTTTGAGGGAAAGAAGATAAAGATCGAAGATTTTCCCCGGCTGGTACGGACAGCGAATATCCCCGACTGATCCGACAGTAGAGACGCGATTCATCGCGTCTCTGTCACGGCATGAGGGAGACGCGATGAATCGCGTCTCTACTGTCGTGTAAGCCTTGCAATAATATCCTGATGCTGCGGAAAATCAGCAGATAGCTTTTCTTTTTCTGCCAATTCAAAATCCGAAAAATCAAATCCGGGCGCTACTGTGCATCCTACCAGGGCATAATCTGCTCCGGCGGGCTCAGAAGCAAACCAACATCCGGCAGATACTACTGCCTGGAATGTATCCCCGGCATCTGTATTCCGGCCAAGACGGATGGTACTCAGGTTACCTGCCAGGTCAATGACATGGATCAGAAGTGTTCCGCCGGCATAAAAATGCCATATCTCGTCACTCTTTATCCGGTGAAACGCGGAAAAATCCTGTCGCTGCAACAGGAAGTAAATAGCCGTACTATAAGACCGGCCTCCCGGAAATGCGTTACTACCTGTATCAATAGTGCTCCCCGACCGGTATGTTTCCTTAAAATAGCCTCCTTCGGGATGCGGCAGGAGCTGATAATAACGGATCAGCTGATCCGGCGACTGCTGCATTGAAATATTTTTTTCCATAGCAAACAAAGATAGTATGGATTATGTATCATTCGCCCTCTCACCGGTGGTCACAACGGATAGTTTTCCGTCACATACCACCATACGATACCATTGAATACCGCATGACATACGCCTGCCAGTATGAGCGACCGGGTCTTTACAAATACCAGTGTACCGCACAGGAATCCAAACAGTATATCAACCGGGAAGTCCCGGATCCGTTCTGCAAAGCCGTAGGCCGGGTCTAAAAAATGATTGCTGTACTGGTGTGGCAGCAAAAACCAATAAAAGGTGATAATGAACGGAATTACAAATGCAGACACCATCCCGTTCCCCGGCTGCTCCGTCACGCGGATAGCCACCCGGAATGTACTAAAGACAATGCCGATAAAAAACAGATCCTCGACCGGCGTTATCACCGATAATGGCCCGTTTTGATGCACTACGGCTATCATACCCGGGCGTATGCCGGTATGAAACAGGTAAAATTGCGACAGACGGTACACAATAATCAACAGCAGAAAAAAAGCGCAAATAACCAAAGACCTCCCGTTGATCCTTTTGAAACTGTAAAAGGAAGCAACAGTTCGCCAGCAGCCGGTGATCCATAGAAAGGAGATGATAAAAATGACATGGATTATCACATAGTAATGCCGGCCCAATAAATCACCAAACCATACATGCTGATACAGAAAAAAGCAAAGCAGCAGCAGGTATAACTGTATTCGTATCTTTTCCGGTGGATGTTTCATAATAAAGGATTATAAATGCCCAATGAATATAAAGGGCAGGACGTACTGCCTGCCCTTCGCGCTGTCATCAGGGGAACCGGTTTCCATTCCCGCTGCCATTGCCGGAAGAATCCGCGCTGGCAGATGAAGATGACGAAGCATTGTTTGTATTGGTACCGCCGCCATTATAGATGACCGTGTTGCCACAACCACCCAGCAGGACTGCCGCACCAATGATGAGGAATGGCAGTATGCCGCCTTCTGTTTCCTCCATCTCTACCGGGGACATCTCCTCAACATCCCACCGCTGCAATTCAAACTTCTGTGTCATATCAGTAGATTTATTTTATTCCCGCACTGGATCATACGTCGCAGGAGATAACGTAGTGAACTC
>JBEBVQ010000276.1:0-3254 GCA_040392625.1 Taibaiella soli
GTTCCGGATCTTTTGGGTATATTTATCATGTCAACTACCGCGCAGTGCCTATCCGTATATTTATCACAGACGATCATCCGCTGGCGATTACCGGCCTGATGAACATGCTGCTGCCCTATAAGCACATCAGCGTTACGGGTACTTTTGTCTCCGGCGAGGGACTCCTTGAAGGACTGAAAAAAGAGCAGCCGGATATACTGCTGCTCGATATACTGCTCCCGGATACCAACGGCAAGGAGCTGGCACAGCTTATTACCGCCACATATCCGGACATCCGGATCATTGCCATCACCAGCCTGGATGCGCCGACGCATGTAAAGTCTATGATGCGTAACGGGAGCAAGGGCTTTCTGCTCAAAAATGTTGACCAGTCCACGCTGGTGGAAGCGATTGATACGGTGCATGCGGGCGGGGAATACATAGAATCTTCACTGAAAGAACAGATGCTGGGTAATATTCTGAATTTCAGGAAAAGGATGGAAGCCGAAGGGAACGAAAAGATCAAAGCGCCGCGGCTTACCAATCGTGAAAAGGATGTGCTGGATCTGATCGTAAAGGAATACAGCAACCAGGAAATTGCCGATCAGTTGTTCCTGAGCATCCGTACCGTAGAGCGCCACAGGTTCAACCTGATGCGGAAGTTTGATGCCAAAAGCCCGATTGGTCTGCTGAAGTCAGCAATAGAGCTGGGACTGGTGTGATAAATTCTGTTGGCTTGCTCGTTGTTTTTATTAATTTTATTTTATGATGCGATCAGTTTCGTCTGTTCAAAAGAATACCATTGCTCCCGGGAGGGTTATGCGGAACATACGGCAGTTGCGCTGTAGCATGAGCATCATCATTTGTTTCCTTATTTTCTGCGGCCTTAGTGGTAAGGTACATGCCCAGACAGGATACAAGAGCTTTTATGTATCCATTGCAGATCCGAACATACTGAGTTATAATAAATCTTCTAATCATACCTTTACCGAGCCTTATTTCAAGGACGACAGCCTTAACCGTGTTGTCCGTCCTTATGATGTACGGAAGTTTAGCCGGTCGTTCCCATCGGAAAAAGATGAGGACATGCAGCGTGTCTGGACGATTGTGAGCGACCAGGTGGACTCCCTGTATCTGGCGGAAAAGCTGTTGCAGCTATATCCTGATATATTCCTGTTCATTGAAGAAGATATATCCGGCTGTAACTGTTTGTACCGGAAATAACGATGCTGTGGGGGCTGCGGCCATAAATATCACTGCTTAGTGTATGCTGCTCAGTATGCAGTTCTGTCTTCCCGCTTCTTCCATTCTTCAAACACACGTATCGCTTCATCCCTGCCGAGCATGGTCATCGGGATGATCCGCTGATCCACCGGCGCTTTTAGTTCTTCGTAGATCAGGTGATCATCAAATCCGATCGCAGCCGCATCGGCGCGGGTATTGGCAAAATAGACAGCGCGCGGGCGCGCCCAGTAGATAGCGCCGAGACACATGGGGCAAGGCTCACAGGATGCATAGATTTCGCAATCATCAAGCTGGTGTGTGCCAAGATGCGCACAGGCATCACGTATCGCCACAACTTCCGCATGGGCTGTCGGGTCATTGGTGGCGATCACCCGGTTCCAGCCCTTCCCGATAATTTCGTCGTGCCGTACAATCACACAGCCGAAGGGTCCTCCTTCGACTGTGTGATCAAGGCTTTTCCGGCTCAGCTCAATAGCTGCCCGCATAAAATTTATTTCACGCTGCTGCTGCATGGCATCTTACCGTTGTTGTTGCAGCACATGGGGCCCCATGACCTTGCTGATCCTTTCGGCAAGCCCCTGTACTTTTTGTTCCAGTTCTTTGCCGTAAGCTTCATCACCTCCGGTCAGGGCAAGGCCGCCGATGGCATTAATGATGCCCAGGTTGCGCTGTACATCATTCACCATTCCCTCCCGTCTGCTTTCGCTCAGGCTTAAGATCCAATTGATATCGGCTTCCAGGTTTTTTACAAACATGTTGCCGACTCTTCTGCCGCCTTCTTTATCACCAATATTGTAATAACCCATAGCCATGAAGTAGGCAGAAGGGTCGAATCCGCCGATCATGTACGGGTTGTATGCATAGGCGTTCTGGGTGATCGAGGAGTCGATATGGTCCAGGAGCTTTTTTGCATCTTCCTTACGCCCTGCACGGGCCAGCTCTTCTGCGATGCGCGGGGCATTATTGCGGTACGCAGTAAACATGATGCGGTTCTTTTCGTCAAAATATACATCATCACGTTCGCCCCCGCCCCATGTATAGCTCATGAAGAGTTCGTAGCTTTTATCAACATCCACAAAGCCGATGTCCTGCCTTCCGGTGCCTCCCGATCCGGAGTATTTGTAAGGCACCAGCCGGTACACGATACCTTCCAGCTTCAGGTAATCCTGCATCCCCTGGTAATTATCGCCGGGCAGTCCGCCGCCAAAGTATATCGGGCGTTTCCAGCCCTGTTGTGCTACGGCAGCTACAATATTCATTACCGCAAGGTCATCTTTGTACACGGCATCTTTACCCAGGTTGAATCTCATTTCATTGATGATCCGTCCTGTATCTTCAGCTTTCAGCAATCCTTCCGCCACCAGTTCTTCTTTTGTCAGCGAAGGCACAAAGAAATTTTTGGTAGGGATATAATTGACATACTCTCCGCCACGGGTTTGCAATTGGCTGGTTTTGTTCTCATCAATAATAAAATTGCAGACATCTACCAGGCTGATATACTTATCCTGCGGGATAGCAGGATTGTTATAATAAGCAAGCCCGTTCCGGCGGTCGCCGATATACTTGTCGCGGCTCCAGATCATGGGTATCGGGTCGGCATCATTGATCTTGTAATTGAGCTGATCAATATACCAGTCGATACCCAGCAGGCTCAGGTTGATGACCCGGACATCGGTACGGACGCCTTCCACTTCCTGGAGATACCAGAGCGGATAAGTATCATTATCACCAAAGGTGAAGAGGATCGCATTGGGTGCGCAGGATTCCAATGTATTCAGCGCGGACGAACGGGCCAGGGTTTTCTTAGACCGGTCGTGGTCGTCCCACCCTACTTTGGCCATCAGCGTGGGCACGGCAAGCAGGCAAATGACGACCGTGAGCACAGCGCCCGCTTTGCCTTTTATGACCTTTTGCATCCATTGCTGCGCCATCAGTACTCCCAACCCGATCCATATCGCAAATGCATAAGTGGAACCGGCATAGGCATAATCGCGTTCGCGCGGCTGTATCGGGGTATTGTTCAGGAACAT
>JBEBVQ010000277.1:0-3242 GCA_040392625.1 Taibaiella soli
CGGACAAGCTTGCCTTCAACAGTCAGTACCTGGACATCAAATTTAATCGGAGAAGAGATATAGATCATGTCCTTAACCGGGTTGGGATATATCTTCAGCGAAGCAGCATAAGCTGCCAGATCTTGCATACCAACGTTCCTTACTTCATAAAGAGCGGAAGTATCAGGGCAGTCATTCGCAGTCGTTATCGCGACCCGGTAATCCCCGTTTGAGGTTACATTATAAACCGAGTCGGTCGCGCCCTGTATAGTCGTATCATTCTTTATCCACTGGTAAGTCTTATAAGACGCCGTGGTTCCGAGGATAGTACCGGTCACTTTGATCTGGGCGGGTACAAACGGGTACAGGCTCAGGTCGAGATTAATGGTGCTGTCACATCCGGAGGAATTGATGAATTTCTGAGTATAGGTCCCGTTACTGGTATAAACGGTGCCGTTCAGATTGTAATCAGCCGCGCATACCGCCACTGTCAGCGGGATAATGTTGGTATCGGCACAGTATAGCTTCATGGTAAACCCGTCGAAACTGGTGGCATTGACGCCGGTTATCTGGTGGCTGGCGCCGCGCGGATTGAATTCCGTAATGCCCGAAAAATTACCGGTCAGATATACTTCCCGCTCAGGAGATACGATCACCTGGTAGCCCCTGCTGTACCGGTCGCTGTTAACCTGTTTTCCCCATTCATAATTCCCACCCGCGTCCAGCTTCATCAGAAACGGATTGGAGGAGTTTCCTCCCTGAAATGTATCCCGGGTCAGATAATGAGCGGGGTCCGGATCCAGGAACAGATTGCCGGTGAAATAGCCTGCAATATATACCGCATTCCTGTCATCAACGGCAAGACTGAGGCCCTGCTCCACGCCAAAAGCTCCGGAAGGGCGCTGTAGCGCCTTGGCCCAGACATAATTCCCTGCCGAGTCAAGCTTTGAAATAAACATGCTCAGACCGCCGATGCTTGAGGAAACCGTATTCTGATAAATGTTGGCGGGATCAAAGTTGCCGAGAGTCTGGAAATAGCCTGTTGTCAGCACATTACCCGAATGGTCCGTAGCTATGGCAGCTCCCCTTGCACCGGATCCGCTGGTGGATACAGAACCCATGCCGCGGGCCCAAACATGGTTACCGTTGGAGTCCAGCTTGGAAACAAACACATTCGATCCCGGCTTCGCTGTTGACCTGAGTATGTCAACGGCCGGACCCGGATCAAAATCGGTCGAGTCCCAGAATATCCCGGTAGTGAGAATATATCCCTGGTCATCGATACTGATACCGCGGCCTTCCGGATTATTACCGGAAGAAGAACCGGTTCCCATTTGTCTGGCCCATATGAATTGTCCGGCGGTATCGTAACGGGCTACAAATACAGCGCGTCTTGCCTTGTTTGAGGAATACAGCACATCGGTACCCAGGGAATTATTGAAATCAGCCGTATCTGAAAAATAACCCGTAACGGCAATCGTTTCGCCTTCCTTATCAATGGCAATATCCGAGATGGAATTTGAATTCCCGTCAAATGTTCTTACCCAGACAAATTCACCGTCATTATTGAGCTTTAATATAAAGCCATTTTCATACCACAGCATTGGAGGCGGCATACCCGGGAAAGAACTGCCGCTGATGTAAGACCTCGCACTGCGTTTGACCGTTCCGGCGCCCGGATCGAAATCGACCGTATCCCTGTAATTGCCGGTTATGTACAAATTACCCGAATGATCGGTAACGATAGAAAAAAAGTGGTTGATAAACTGATCGGAACTGGTTCCCGTAGTGTTGCCGAGCGATTTTTTGCCGCCTACCTGCTTTACCCATTCGATCCCGCCGCCGGGGTTCATTTTGGCGATAAACATATCCTCTTCACCTTTGGAAATGAGCTTGGTCATGCCGGTCAGCGTACTCACTTCAATCGAATCCCGGAAACTGCCTACCGTGAATACGTTTCCGTCAGCATCGAGCGCACTCTCGGTACTATAAATCTGCCCTCCGCTTCCGGAAATAGCAGTCACCCACTGGAGGTCGAGCTGCTGAGCCTGTAAAGCCGGGACGCTCATGAAAACGGTCACGACCATGCAAAGCAAAATGTGTATGTTGTTTTTTTTCATAAATTGTGTTGTTAAATGCAAATATGAACTACTCAGATTACCCTTGCAATATTAAATACTCAGCAAAGAACTCTTTAGAGTAGTACTCCCAAATTTCAATAAGTACAACTACTTATATTTTAAATGACAATTAATAAAGTACAAGACAAATCCTCTTTATGCTTCCGTACGGAAAATTGCCTTATCCTTATCTTTACATTTTTACCCCAAAGGCCGGCAGCAGGTGATGAAGGCAGATGATCTCACCATATTGTTTTTAAGAGGACTGTATCTTGCCTGCGGGCTGATCCTGAACGCAGCCTGGACAAATACCCTCCGGGGCCAGGAGATCGGGGGCGGCATCCGTTATCATATCCCGGTTACGGGAGACACTACGCATATTGTCAAACTGTTCGATCAGGCAAAGGCCGTGAAAATGATAAACCCGGACAGCGCCAGAACGATCTATGAAGATATCCTGGAAGAAAGCAGGAAAGCCGGTTATGACCGGGGCATTGTTTATTCCCTGTACGATATCGGCACCATGAATAACGATGAAGGAAATTATGAAAAAACCCTGGAAGGCAACAGGGAAGCCCTTGCCCTCAGCGAGCTCCTCGGGGATCACGAGATAAAGGTCATGCTGCTGGTTTCCACCACCATTCCCTACTTTTTCATGGGACACTATGATACCGCCATTCTTTATTCCTATAAAGCGATGGATGAGATCAAAAAGCACAAAATGCCCGGACGCATCCAGGCTATGGTATATAATACCACCGGGAGCATGTGGCTGCGTATGAAGGAACCCAGGAAAGCGCTGCATTACCTGGAAGCGGGCGAGCAGATAGCGGTCAGACACAATGATATAAACGGGGTGATCAACATCCGCACCAACATAGGAGCAGCCTATATTATGCTTGAAAGCTGGGATACGGCCCAGCTGTACCTGGAACAGGTAATTGCAACAGAAGAACGGTTTAAGGCCAATGCGGCCGCCATTTCCAGCATTAACATAGGAGCCATCTACCTGCATAAGGAACAGCCCCTGAAAGCGAGCTTTTATTTCCGGCAGGGGCTGCGGTACGCCGCCAGGCAGAAGGATCATCACTCCATGCTTTCAGCCCGTCAACGCCGCGCCATCCGCCTGGCCCTGCGCTTTAT
>JBEBVQ010000278.1:0-3222 GCA_040392625.1 Taibaiella soli
TGATGACAATGAGCATATCGAAGATTATTCAATCCCCAATACGCTGGATGTGGGCGTGGGAAGGCTCCCGGTGAAAACGCTTGCGGAAGCCCATAATGTGGTAAACAAGATCCTGCATTATAAAAGCAGCGCATCGTTCGGCCCCTGGCGACTGGTGAATACTTATATCGGGGATAACGAAGATAATGCAGGCGAGCACCTGGAGCATGCAGAAATAATGACGGCCACCGTAGATTCGCTGGCCCCTATCTATAATGATACCAAAGTTTACCTTGATAATATGCCGTTTGTTTCCACACCGGGTGGTACACGCAGCCCGGAATCCAACAAGGCGATTAACGACCAGGTGTTCAGAGGGACATTTATGATCAATTACAGCGGCCATGGCAACACCAAAACGCTGGCGCATGAACGGATCCTCACAGCAGAAGATTTCAATACCTGGAAAAACATGGATAAGCTGCCGTTTATGGTTACCGCCACCTGCGATTTTGCTCAGTTTGATAACCCTGCCGAAGTGTCTTCAGGTGAACGCCTGGTGCTGAAAAAAGATGGTGGCGCCATTGCCATGCTGACGACTACCCAGGCTGTGTATGCCGGCCCTAACAGGGATATCAACCTGCAGTTCCTTGAAACCCAGTTTGCCCAGGACGCCCGTGGCAACTGGCATTCTTTCGGCGATGCTTTCCGTATTGGCAAGAACGGAACGTACCAGCATACGCCCAGTTGGTGGACTATTGACAATTTCCGGAAATTCACCCTCCTCGGCGACCCGGCGCTCACGCCGAATTTCCCAAAATACTTTGTCCATACAGAATCAATTGAACTGATGGGAACCGGTGAAACCACCGATTCGATCGGAGCGCTCGGTGGTTATACGATCTCCGGTAAGGTCACAGATGTGAATGGTAATGTCCTGAACGATTTTGACGGATATCTTTACGTGAGCTTTTACGACAAACCGAGGGAAGTGCGCCTCACAACCAAAGAATATGCAAAAGAGCGTATCTACAATACAGTGTGACAAACGGGAAGTTCTCTTTTTCATTTATTGCGCCTAAAGACATCAATTATAATTATGGTAAAGGAAAGATCAGCTATTATGCGGAAAATGGCATAACAGATGCTGCCGGTATGGATACTTCCGTAACAATAGGCGGGATGGCCCGCAATCCTTATGTGGAGAACGACCCGCCCATCGTGAAGCCTTATATGAACGACAGCCTGTTCCGGGACGGCGGTATCACCGGTACCAACTCACTGCTTTACGTGGCCCTCTATGATGAAACGGGCATCAATGTATCGGGTAACAGTGTGGGGCACGACCTTACTGCCGTCCTCGACGGAGCCGTGGACAAGCCCTATGTACTGAACGATTATTACGAAACGGCTGCCGATGATTACCGGCGTGGATACGTATATTTTCCCATTACCGGGCTGAGTGATGGTTTTCATACATTGCGGGTCAAAGCCTGGGATGTCAATAATAATTCGGGAGAAGGAGTTGTTCGTTTTGTAGTGTACGGCGGACAGGTGATGAAAGTAGAAAAGCTGATGAATTACCCCAACCCCTTCAGCGATAAAACCCATTTCGTGTTTGAGCATAATCATCCTGATGAACCGCTGAAAGCACGTATCCTTATTTACAATATCGCCGGAGCACAAGTGGCTGCCCTCGAACAGGATTTTACCCCGGCCGGCAGCCGTACCCATGAACTTACCTGGGACGGAACGGGCAGTAACGGCGCCAAACTCCCCGCAGGAATGTATGTTTACAAATTAAATATCTCTACAGAACAGGGAATTAGCGCTACTGCATACGAAAAACTGATTTTATTGCGTTAATATTGATCTCTCCTGCCTGACGGACCGATATAGGCTTCCGCCCGGTAGAATAAAATTAAATACCTTTGCAAAACGTTAAAATAAAGTATAATAGAATGTCAAATCGCTTAGCGTTTGTTGGATTGGGTCTTGTGGCAGGCCTGTCAATACCTGTTGTTTCGGTATTCGGCCAGACAAGTCTTAGTGGCCAAAACCAGGTGAATACTATTACCACCGCAGTGCCCTTTCTGAGAATTTCCCCGGATGCCCGTTCCGGCGCTATGGGGGATGTAGGTATTGCCATTTCCCCGGATGCCAATGCGCAATACTGGAATGTGGCGAAAATACCGTTTGCATCTAAAAAATATGGCGCTTCGGCTACTTATACACCCTGGCTCCGGGATCTGGTTCCCGATATTTCGCTGATCTATGTTTCCGGCTTCGCCCGCTTTGGGCAGGATAATGAGCAGGCGATCAGCGGCTCGCTTCGTTATTTTTCTTTAGGAGACATTAATTATACCGATATTAATGCGCAGCCGATCGGCACCGGTAAGCCCCGTGAATTTTCCTTCGATTTAGGTTATTCCCGCAGGCTTTCGGAATTCCTCTCAACGGGTCTTAATCTCCGGTATATACACTCATCTATCGCCAGCGGTCTGGCAGGCTTACAGCCGGGTGTGGATTATCGCCCCGGTAATGCTTTCTCTGCAGATCTTGGCTTTTTCTATTCCAACACGATGGAAATAGATCAGTTCCGCAGCAACAACCTCAGCTTCGGCGCGGTGTTGAGCAACCTCGGTTCCAAAATATCCTATAATTCCCTTCGCAGGGACTATCTGCCGGCCAACCTCGGCCTGGGCGCTGCTTATACCTCGCAGTTTGATGAATACAATAAGGTCACTTTTGCACTTGACGTAAATAAGCTGCTCGTACCTACACCGCAGATTGACGAGGCCAACAGTACACCGGAGCAGCCTGTTTACCGGTATCCTGAGAAACCGGTAGTATCGGGTATCTTCAGCTCTTTCGGCGATGCGCCGGGCGGCTTTAGTGAAGAAATGCGTGAAATACAATTGTCTGCAGGTCTTGAATACTGGTACCAGGAGCAATTTGCCGTGCGCGCCGGGTATTTTTATGAAGATAAGACAAAGGGCGATCGTAAGTATTTTACCTGCGGCCTGGGTGTGCGTTACCGGGTGTTTAACCTGAACTTCGCTTACCTCGTACCTTCCGGCGCGGGCATCAACCGTAATCCGCTTGCCAACACCATCCGCTTCTCGCTGGTCTTCGATTTCGATCAGCTTGATAACAGCAGCAGTGATTAATTGAAAATTGAGAATTGAAAGTTGAAAATGGAATTCATTTTCCATTTTCAATTCTCCATTTTCAACTCTAATT
>JBEBVQ010000279.1:0-3175 GCA_040392625.1 Taibaiella soli
CCAGAGAAAAGATGAGCGCTATCAGTGAGCTGGAAATAAAATACCGCACTGCCGAGAAAGACAAGCTCATCGCACAGGCGCAACGCGAAACGGAAAGGAAGAACTTCCTGATTACCCTGACAGGCGGCGGGGCAATCATTTTATCCGCTTCATTTTTTGCTTTTTACCGGCATACACGGCAAAAACAGAAAATGCTGCTCCAGGAAAAGGAAATCGGTCAGTTAAAAAACGTGATGAAAGGTGAAGAAAAAGAACGGGGACGCATTGCGCAGGAACTGCATGATGGTCTCGGAGGAATGCTTGGCGCTATTAAAATGCAGGTAAGCCGGGTCAGGGACGCACCAGACCCGGTAAAATTCCGGGAATTGATGCAGATGATAGACGAAACCGCCGGAGAAATACGCCGTACATCCCACAATTTGCTGCCTGGTATGTTAGAAAAACACACCCTCGAAGAGGCGCTGACACTGTATTGCGACAACATCAATAGAAACACAGCGTTACAGATAGATGTGCAATTTCACGGAGCAACCACGGATCTTGACAAATCTGTTACGCTGGTCATATACCGTATCGCACAGGAGTTGATACAAAACGTCGTCAAACACGCGCAGGCTACCATTGCAGATGTACAGGTGACACGAAATGGCAACCTGCTGAACATCATCGTTGAAGACAATGGTGTTGGATTTAATGCGGATGACACATCAAAAGGAATCGGCCTGTTCAACACGGAACAACGCGTGCAGGCCATGCGGGGATACATGTCCATCGATTCCGTAAAAGGCAAAAGCACTACGGTATTTATTGAATTTGACCTGAAAAAGTTTAAATTAGAGGTCTGAAAGATGGACATAATCAGAATAGCCATAGCTGACGATCACCCGATGATCATTGACGGCTTGAAGAACATGCTGCTCGACTTCCCCCATATGCACCTTTCGGGGGCATACCGGAATGGCAGTGAACTACTTGCCGGGCTGGAAGAAGGTTCGTTGCCGGATGTTCTGATACTTGATATACAGATGCCCGACCAAAATGGAGAAGAGTTGGCGCAGGTGATCATGAAGAAATACCCGGACATCAAAATGCTGACCCTGACCAATTTCGACAGTCCTGCCTACCTCGCCGCCATGCTGCGCCAGGGCGTTTTGGGCTATTTGCTTAAAACCACCGAGAAGAATACGCTTGCCGCAGCCATCGAAACCGTGTATGCCGGGAATGAGTACATAGAACCTTCATTGAAAGAAAAGATGGATATGCTGTCGTTCCGCGCCAATCGGATTGCCGTTGCAAAGATCAGGCTTACCGAAAGAGAAAAGGAGATACTGCCGCTGATCATCGAAGGACTTACCGACAAAGAGATCGCTGCCCGGTTATTCCTCAGTCCGTACACCGCCAAAAACTACCGCACCAACCTGCTGCTGAAGCTGGATGTAAAAAACACCGCCGGGCTGATCCGGAAAGCGATGCAATTGGGTTTGGTGACATAGACCGGACAAGCCGGTACGCCTGCCGTTCAGAAAACTATTTAGCGGATCAGCGTTACGTCTCCCTGCTTCCGTTGCTTCCACCCGCCCGGGATCTCGACTTCTGCAATGTAGAAATAGGTACCCATATCGACAGGCATACCATTGTAATACCCGTCCCATCCCGTGGCCGATTCGTAGCTCCGGAATACTACCTCACCCCACCGGTTATATACGATCAGGGTGTATTTACTTACCGGGCAGCCGGGTTCTGTAACTGCACGGAATAGATCATTACGTCCGTCCCCATTGGGTGTAAAAGCAGTCGGTATTTCCCAAAGGCACTCACAAAACTTTTTACTTATCCGTATGGAATCACTTCCTGCACACTCCATATCCGATACGGTGACCCGGTAGATGCCGGTATCTGTTACATACTGGTACTGCTCATTGCTGCCATTATCCCATAATACAACACCTCCGGGCGGGACATGCGCTTCAAGTGTTACTGCTATTTCCTCCCTATGGCAAAATATCTTATTGGCGCCAAGATCCTGGCTGACATCTGTTATATATACAGAGATCGTATCACCCGACCGGCAACCTTTACTCGTAAGTTCCAGCCGGTACGTGCCGGTTTGTGTTACCCGGAACATGCTATCGGTACTGCCATCCTGCCACAGCCGTTGCGCATCTCCATGAGGAGCAGAGAGCCACAAAGGCGACCCGTCACAGATAACCGTATCCGGACCAAGCGAAAAGGCCAGAGACAATTCCTGCACCAGGAAGGTATCGGTTCTGGCGGCACATACATCCCGCATATGCGCATAGTACGTGCCGGGGCTGTTCACCACCCGGAAGCTGTCCGTACTGCCGTCATCCCAGGTATATGATCCGTAATTTCCGGGGACCCGCAGCACTATGGTATCCGTACCATCACATATCACACGCTCAGAAACCAGTGATTGAAATGGCTCAGGATGCACCACAAAACTGTCCATACGCGTATGGCAATCGTCACGGCTTATCACCCGGTACACTCCTGGTACGGTTGCTGTGCGTGTCATGCCGGCGCTGCCATCATCCCAGATATATGTATCGTATCCCGGAGGCGCTTCAAAGACGAAACCTTCATGCCCATGGCAAAGCACCGTATCCGACCGGATGTGCAGCGTGTCGCCACCGGGGAGGGCTGTCACTACCAGGTTAGGCATACCCAGCCTCGCGCCACCGGTCGTAACAACAGCTTGCGGCACATACTGACAGGCTGTACCGGGGAGATTCGGCTGCTCTATGCTGCTTATTATAGTAGAAACAGGAGTTGCAAACACCGCCGCCGGACTGTCATGTTTGGGAAAGTATATTTTCCCGTCAGGCCCCAGTTGCAAATGGGCATAATAGGCGGGCGCAATAGCTGTACGAGACTGAATAATGGCCTGAGATGTGACCGCATTCAGATCAAACTGATATACAGAGTCCGGCATGCCGTCAGGCATGCGATAACTGACATACAGTTTGGAATTATCCGGTGAAAAACATGCTCCCCAGGGGAAATTGCCATACGCATCCAGCAGGAACGGACTGGAAACCCTGCCCGTATTGGGATCAAAATCGTACAATTCCACCACACCGGTTAACAAGCCCCTGTAATCGCGATGCGGATAGGTTTCTACCAGCCGGGTACGATCCGGGGATATCGCCATCTG
>JBEBVQ010000280.1:0-3168 GCA_040392625.1 Taibaiella soli
TATGGCGTCCGCCCTTTTCAGTATCTGTGGACACCCACCGGCGAAACGGATTCCGCGATTATAGTCAAGCCTGTAGTAAACACAACATATACTGTACTATTTACCGACTCATGTGGCAGAACTGCGACAGATACGGTAGATGTATTCGTTACGCCAAGCGATAACCCCGGATTCACATTTGCCCCCGATTCCGTTTGTCCCGGAACGCCGATCACAGTAAAGGGCAATGAACCTGGTCAGATTTCATATTATAGCTGGGCATTACCCGGCAGCGCGCATCCTACACTCAGCAGTGTCAAGGAATTTACTACAACTTACGATGCGGGCGGCGTTTATGATATCGTCATGTATTACCAGAGCGGTAATTGTAAATTCCCCGATACACTGCAGGTCACCATCCATCCGGAAGTAAATGTAGAGATCCACGACACGATATGTGACGGCGAGGTGTACGAGTTTTACGGGAATAATTATACGGCTCCCGGAACATACCAACACATGAATCAGACGTCGTTCGGGTGTGATTCTATATTGATCCTGCATCTTGTCGTGAATCCAATACCTCCGGTGCCGGTCATCTCCGCGAATACGCCGGTGTGCTATGGAGATGAATTGTTACTCGAAGCTTCCGAGATCACCGATGCAACGTATAACTGGACAGGCCCACGCGGCTTTACCAGCACAAACCGGGAAGTGAGTATCTCTGATGTGAATTTTGATATGGCCGGCTGGTATTCGGTGACCAGCACAAAGCTGAATTGTGTTTCTCCGCCGGGAACTGTCCGGGTAGTGGTCAAGCCATTGCCTGTCATTGATTTGCAGGCAGACAGGACAGAGATATGCTCCGGCGATAGTGTGCGGCTTGAGACAGTTGCCGATCCGGTTTACAGCTACCAGTGGCGACCGGATTACTATATGGCAACCAATGGCGATGCGGTTGCCTATGCCGTGGTAGGTTATAAAAGCTATATCCACGTCACGGTTACCGATACGGGGCGCTGTGTCAGCAGGGACAGTATTTATATCAATACGGAACCCTGCTGCGATGTGTTCCTGCCGGATGCGTTTACGCCCAATAGCGACGGAAAGAATGATATGTTCCGGATCGTCACCGATGGCAATCTCAAGCTGAGCGTATTCCGGGTCGTAAACCGCTGGGGTATGACGGTATTTGCCACCGGCGACCAGCACCAGGGATGGGACGGCCTGTACAACGGTAAACCGCAGGATCCGGGTACTTACCATTATTACCTGGAATACGGATGCCCCGACGGCGGTACGTACGAAAAGAAAGGTAGTATTACGTTGCTGCGATGACAGTAGAGACGTTGCATGCAACGTCTCTACTTACGGAAAAAGATTATCGCCATTACCTCCTCCAACATTATACCTTCCTCAAACGGCCGGTGATTATCCACAATGGAAACATTTATATCGGGAATGATAAAAAGACAATCGACACCTTGAAGCATGCATTGAGTTAATGTGCGCAATGTGACGAATGTGTTGAATGTGACAAATATGAAAACACATCCCCACATTCAACACATTCGTCACATTTATTACTAAGAAAATTTCCCCCGCTCGTACTGCTTCGGCCAGGGAACATCCACACCCAGCTCCGACGCGGCACGCAGCGGGAAGTGCGGATCGCGCAGCATCTGACGAGCAAGGAATACCAGATCGGCCCGGCCATTTGAAATGATCTGCTCCGCCTGTTGTGCAGTAGTGATCAATCCCACTGCACCAGTCAGCATACCACTTTCCTTTTTTACTTGCTCCGCCAGAAACACCTGGTAGAGCGGCTCCACAGGTATCCGTATCTTAGGAGCGATTGCGCCGGAAGAACAATCTATCAGATCCACACCCAGCGGCTGAAGCAGTTTGGCCAGCGCAACAGAATCATCAGGTGTCCAGCCGTCTTCCGTCCAGTCGGTGGCAGAGATACGTACAAACAAAGGCTTTTCTGACGGCCATACCTTACGGACTGCCGTTACGATCTCACACAACAGCCGTACCCTGTTTTCAAAAGTACCACCGTAGTGATCCGTTCGTTTATTGGTGATCGGCGAAAGGAACTGATGGATCAGATAGCCATGTGCCGCATGGATCTCCACAACGTCAAATCCGGATGACAGGCTTCTTTGCGCAGCAGCGACAAAGGCTTTAATAACATTTTTTATCGCATCCTCATCCATAGCAACCGGCACACGATCCTGCTCATAAAAAGGAATGGCTGAGGGCGCTACCGTCTGCCACCCGCCTTCTTCCAAAGGAACTTCTCCTTTACCCTTCCAAAGCGCATATGTTGATGCTTTACGTCCGGCATGCGCCAGTTGTATGCCGGCAGCAGCGCCCTGGCTGTGTATGAAATCAACGATACGTTTGAGCGGTGCAACCTGCTCTTCATTCCATAATCCCAGGTCATCGGGCGATATCCGTCCTTCGGGTAATACTGCTGTCGCTTCGGCAATCACCAAACCGGCGCCGCCCCGCGCAAAGCTGCCCAGGTGTACCAGATGCCAGTCGTTCGCAGCGCCGTCAACAGCCGAATACTGGCACATCGGGGAAACAACAATGCGGTTGCGAAGCAGCGCACCGCGGATCTGTAAAGGACTGAAAAGTGCGGACATATCAACAGATTGATGGACAAAAATAAGCCGGATTCTATTAATACCTGTCAGTTTTATTCCGGCTCCATGCTGTGGTGATATTTTGCTAATTTCGCGGCCATGCTCCGCCGTTTCAACATCAGTACATTCAGGGAATTTTTCAGATCCACCGCTTCGGGCAGTACCCTCTTGTTTGCCTGTGTGATTGTCTCGCTCCTGATTGCCAACTCGCCTTTAGCTGAAGCTTTTAACAGGCTCCTGCAATATGAAACCGGCATCCACACCGATCACATTCATTTGCGCTATTCTTCGCTGACCTGGATCAATGACGGGCTTATGGCTGTCTTTTTCCTGATGGTCGGCCTTGAAATAAAAAGGTCACTGGTAGCCGGCGAACTGTCGTCCGTAAAAAAAGCGGTGCTCCCGGTCTTTGCAGCATTAGGTGGTGTGCTGGCTCCTGCAATCATCTACTCTGTTATCAATTACAACACACCTACGGCACATGGCTGGGGCATCCCGATGGCCACAGACATTGCATTTGCGCTGGCAGTTATCA
>JBEBVQ010000281.1:0-3147 GCA_040392625.1 Taibaiella soli
GAAGGTGTAGGAGATGTTTTGTTCCAGCTCACTCCCCTCCATTAAGTACCAGCTTTCATTGATTCCACCGGCGCGCTTGCGCTGAAACCGAAGAAAGATTTCTCCCGTACTGCTGGTATTGTTTTCGATCTCCCAATTCAGGCCATCGCCGTCAATATCGAGACTATCGCTGCAAGGCGGAAGATCCGGCCCCTGGTAACTGTTGAAGGTTTCCAGATATGGGACGGTTTTGGGTGGACAGGTTTGGCCGTTCGTGTTTTCTGGTTGAAAGACAAGACAGAGAGCGAGCAGCAAACTGCCTGATTTCAGAAGCTTAGCTGGATAGAAGTATTGCATGGTTATAAATAAATTGATATGACTGCAAAATATAAATTTGATATGTAGCAGATTAGAGTAAATTTACTCGAATACTACAGGTGGTTCTGTCGTGTAATAGTACCCGAATGAACCTTGGGAAAGGGGTGGGGATTCCCTCAATCAGACCGTTGCTGTCAGCGGACGATCAGTTTTTGTCCGGGATAGATAGTTGACTTCTTCAGGCTGTTCATGCGCATCAACTCCTCAACCGTAAGGCCGAATTGTTTTGAAATACGGAAGAGCGTATCACCTTTTTGCACGGTATAGGTTTTCCCGGACGTTGCGGCGGGCCGTGTCCTGGCAGGACTTTTTTGCTGCCGCTCCGCAGATCGCATCCGCTTTTCCATCTGTCTTCTTTTTCCTTTCCGGTCATACCGGTGGAGATCGTGCCGTTCGATCAGGTTGATCAATAATTGCGGGTAGTCGGGATTGGTGGCATAGCCGCATTTTTTCAGTCCGTGCGCCCAGCCTTTGTAATCTGTTTTTTTCAGTTTGTACAAGGACTGGTACCGCGGACGTTTCAGAAATTCGGAGTGATCGTCGAAGGATGCTTCAGGATTTTTATATACGCGGAAGCAATCGTTTTTCCGGTCGTCATCGCGGTAATATTTTCTTCCTTTCCAGTCGGGCGTGCATTTGATCCCGAAATGATTATTGGCATACCGTGCCAGGGCGCTGTTGCCGTTACCGGATTCCAGCAGGCCCTGCGCGAGTGTAATGCTGGCGGGGATCCCCTCCGAGCGCATTTTTTTGACCGCTACCCGGCTGAATCTCCTGATGTATTGCTCCGCAGTGTATTGCCTATATACCCCGCCTGTTTTCCGGTCGGCCTTGCGCTCTACTTTGCGGTTTGCTTTTTTAATAGCGTGCTTTTGCGAACTGCAGGAGGCGAGTAATAGCAGCGCCATTATGGAGGAAACGAGTATGGTATGAAGCTTTGCCAAGGGGTGTGGTTGGTACAAATATAATAATTAGCTGATTAGTTGATGAGCCGATTAGCTAATGTTCTTCGCGATAGACATTAGCACATCTGCCAATCAGCGCATCAGCTAATAATTTAATTCACCTGCGTCACCGTATAACCCTCCTGCCTTAATAAGGAAATGACCCCGTTTTCGCCCCATAAATGCCCCGCGCCTACGGCGAAGAATACGGCATCTGTTTCCATCATTTTTCCCATGGCGCCCGCCCACTCCCGGTTGCGGTCGTCCAAGAATAGGTTCAGAATGCCCTCCATCCCTTTTGCACTTCCGATCAACCGGTGCAGGCCGGGCAGGTTTTGTGTGCGGTACAATGTTGTCATTTCATGGTATTCCGTCCAGTCCTGGCCGGGATGATCAATCATATCCATGATCGCTGATATCACGGTATCTACAGGGATGTTATTGATCACAGCCAGTTGGCGGGCAGGCGTCTCCAGACCGACGACCTGTTTATGATCCTGCTGTGCCCGGTTCATCAGCTCATTTTCATAGGAAAGGAACGAATCACACACACCGCCTTGCGTAAGGAATAACGCCTGCAAGGCAAAAGGCTTCATCTGCTCAAACATGGCCAGGTTTCCCTGCAGACTGTCGGCTACATATTGCTCCAGCCGGGCGTATTGTTCTTCGGTAAAATAATCACGCAGCTTTTTCCCGCTGGTATCTATTAATCCCATAGCTACCTGCATTAATATGGCCGGGTCGTCCATATCCATTTCAAAGCATATTATTTCGCTTTGCCGGAGTGCGCGCTCCATAACCGGCGTCCAGATATAATCCTCTTTGCAGATCATATGCATGGTACCAAACAGCCAGGAGGTTTTGTGACCGGGTCTTTCGATCTGCCAGAGCAGCGACATGCCGTCGTTCACTGCAGACTCTTTCGGCTGTTTTTGCTGCGCGGAGCATGCAGTTTGTAAAGTGCCCAGCAGCAGGAGCGTAAACAGGGGCATTTTCATTGGCCCGAATGGCGGACGAAGCGCGTGTGCAAGCATTCCCTAAAGATAGAAAAAAAGAGGAATTACCGGTCTCCGGATTACTGCACCTGCTATTCAAAAGCCATGGTAAGCAGCGCCAGCCCTACGCCGGTCAGCATGGCGCATACTTTTTGCCAACTCAGCATATGTTGCCGGGTACCGCTTTCAAAGAAAATGGTAGTGGAGATATGGATGAATGCGCCAGCCACAACCGGTAACAGGATCGTCGCCATGGTGGACATGGTCTCGTATTGTTGTTCCATCCCGTATGCCAGCATGGCGGCCAGCGGTGTGATCAGCGAGAATGCGGCGAGGATCGCCCACGCAGTTTTACGTCCTTTTAAAGCAAGAGCCAGAGAAGCAACCAGCATGGCTTCCGGCATTTTGTGTACGGCCACCGCAACAAAAAGTGCGGGTGTGGTGGCTCCCATAGAATAATTGAACCCGAGCGGTAACCCTTCCATGAATGCATGAAGGCCCAGCCCGGCGAGTACAGGCAGCAGGGCAATGGAATGACCGTGGGGATGGACATGCATATGTCCGTGCTCTGCGCCATGTGTCAGCCGCTGGATCAGCAACTGTAAGAAAAAACCGGCCAGCAGATAAATGCCGGCGTGATGGTGCAGTTCCTCAAACGATTCCGGCAGCAGATGCAGCAGCGTAATGCCCAGCAGGAACGATCCGGAAAACGCCAGCAGGTAATGCATACGATCCTGGTTCACCCATTTTATCCATAGAGGAATACTGCCTGCGGCAAATGTTACCAGCAGCAGTAAGAGGCTGTACCATATATGCATCGTGTGATGAGTTTGAAAAACGAAACGGCAAAA
>JBEBVQ010000282.1:0-3137 GCA_040392625.1 Taibaiella soli
GCATACCTTTTAATACCGCCTGCATTTCTCCGAATTTGTTTTTGCTGGTGCCGTAGTTGAGGCCGGTGTACAGTTCGTATGGCATGGCGCCGTATTTGGCATACATATTTATCACATCATGAAAAGCGCCGCCGTCGCCCCACGTTACCGCGCCGTGCATGCGCACATAATTTTCAGCTTTATCAAGATAAACACAACGGGCCGTGTATATTTCGGCTATGCGCACCGGCTTTTTACCCATGCGGATCATTTCACTTTCCAGGAATGAATTCCCGCTGTAGCTCCAGCAGGTACCGCTGCTGGCCTGGTTTTTTACGGCAGTACGTTCTATGTTGATCACATCCGTAAATACAAACTTGGCAACAGAGCTGTCGCTCTGGTTACCGGCTACTTTCCGGACAAGATCATCCTGCGCTGCCGACCATAATGGCAACAGAACCGACAGCATAATGAATATCTTCTTCATGTATGAAATTGTTTTAAAGCGCGAATATACAGCATCCGGCAACGAATACAGGCGGGATAAAGAGGGGGATATTTCTAAAATGTATGATCAGGGTCATTACCCGGTCACGGAGTTGCTTTGGTTTTTATATATACTCCCGTTAACTTTGCACTAATTTTTCAAACTTATTTAAAATCAATCATAAAATGACCAAAGTAAAAGTTGCCATTAACGGTTTCGGACGTATTGGCCGGCTTGCCTTCCGCCAGATCCACGACATGGAAGGTATCGAAGTTGTTGCGATCAATGACCTTACCAAGCCTAATGTGCTGGCGCACCTGCTGAAATACGACACCGCACAGGGTCGTTTCAATGCAGATGTGAAACATACGGAAGATGCCATCAATGTTAATGGTAACACCATTAAAATATATGCACAGAAAGATCCGGCACAGATACCCTGGGGACAGCATGATGTGGATGTGGTGCTGGAATGTACCGGCTTCTTTACCGACGGGGAGAAGGCTAAAGCCCATATCACTGCCGGCGCCAAGCGCGTAGTGATCTCCGCACCTGCAACCGGCGACCTGAAAACCATCGTTTTCAATGTAAACCATGATACGCTCGACGGCAGCGAAACGATCATCAGTTGCGCTTCCTGCACTACCAACTGCCTGGCCCCGATGGCAAAGGTGCTGAACGATACTTTCGAGATCAAGGCGGGCTTCATGACAACGGTGCATGCTTATACCAATGACCAGAACACGCTGGATGCACCCCATCCCAAAGGCGACCTCCGCCGCGCACGTGCCGCTGCTGAAAACATTATCCCCAACTCTACCGGCGCCGCCAAAGCGATCGGCCTTGTGCTGCCGGAACTGAAAGGCAAACTGGACGGTGTAGCGCAGCGTGTTCCGACCGTTACCGGTTCGCTCACCGAGCTGGTGACCGTTCTGGGTAAGAAAACAACGGTTGAAGAAGTAAATGCTGCAATGAAAGCCGCAGCCAACGAATCTTTCGGATATAACGAAGATGAGATCGTTTCCAGTGATATCGTCGGTATCACATACGGCTCCCTGTTTGATGCCACACAAACAAAAGTACTCACAGTAGGCGATCAGCAACTGGTGAAAACCGTAAGCTGGTACGATAATGAAATGAGCTATGTAAGCCAATTGGTCCGCACAGTGAAATTCTTTGCGGGTTTGATTAATAAATAATCAATTTTTGTCCGGACAAAGGCCTCTTATGAGGCCTTTTCTCATTTTTAACACATTCATTCACGTCTTCATTTTAATTCTACAACCATGAGCAAATTCTCTGAACATAACTTCAATCATCAGAAGGCACTGATCCGGGTGGATTTCAATGTACCTATTAAAGACGGCGTTATTACGGATGATACACGTATCCGCGGTGCGCTTCCCACCATCAAAAAAGTATTGGCAGATGGCGGCAGCGTCATATTAATGAGTCATTGGGGGCGTCCGCACAAAGACATTTCCAAAAAACCGCACCTGACTTTGGAGGATTTTTCCCTGCGGCCGGTCGTAACGCGCCTGTCCGAATTACTGGGCGTATCGGTATTGTTCTCTGAAGACTGTATCGGCGAGGATGCCCGTACCCAGGCTGCCGGGCTGCAGCCGGGACAAGTGCTGTTGCTTGAGAATCTCCGGTTTTACAACGAAGAAGAAAAAGGAGATGCCAATTTTGCCCGGAAGCTGGCAGACCTGGGCAGCGTATATGTGAATGACGCCTTTGGCACGGCGCACCGCGCTCATGCCTCTACTGCTGTTATCGCCCAATATTTCCCTGCGGAAAAACGCATGTTCGGGCTGCTGATGGAGGCTGAGATCACGGCGGCAGAACAGGTACTGCACCATGCAGCAAAGCCGTTTACGGCCATCATTGGCGGCGCCAAAGTCTCTGATAAGATCATGATCATCGAAAATTTGCTGGAAAAAGCCACTGATATCATCATCGGCGGCGGTATGGCCTATACTTTCTTTAAAGCCCAGGGCGGCAATATCGGCACATCGCTGTGCGAAGACGACCGACTCGATACGGCAAAGGAATTATTGAAACAGGCGGAAGAAAAAGGCGTTCAGATCCACCTCCCGGCAGACAGTATCCTCGCCGATAAATTTGCCGCAGATGCCAATACTTCTTCTGCCCAGAACCACGACATCCCTGACGGATGGATGGGATTGGATATCGGGCAGCAGGCCTGTGAAACTTTTTCAGGTATCATCCGCGCGTCAAAGACTATTCTCTGGAACGGCCCGATGGGCGTATTCGAAATGGAGAAATTTCAGCGCGGCACAAAAGCAATTGCAGATGCAGTAGCAGAAGCCACACAAAACGGTGCTTATTCATTGGTCGGCGGCGGCGACAGCGTAGCTGCTGTCAATAAATTCGGCTATGCGGATAAGGTAAGCTATATCTCCACCGGCGGCGGCGCCATGCTGGAATATTTTGAAGGAAAAGAACTGCCGGGGATTGCAGCCGTAGCGGCTCCGTAATCAGGTATGGATATTGACCTGAACATTGCAAATATGCAAAGCTGGTACATCCGCAGCGTTTGGATCAACGTTATGACTGATGAGTTATGAAACACATTTTCACAAAACATGTGTACAACTCAGCATCCGGCCTTGGAGCCAATGGCGTTAAAAAAATGATGGAATGGAGC
>JBEBVQ010000283.1:0-3136 GCA_040392625.1 Taibaiella soli
TAATAATGTCTGATCCTCATCTGGTTTGTTCATGTTTTTACTGTCTGCGATCTGCTGGTATCCTGATTCTCCCGGATTTTCTAAAGTTACGGTGAAAATAGGAATATTTCTGTACAACATTTGACCGGCTAAACCAGCACAGCAAACTGCCCGGGGTTGGCAGCAATATATTCTGTTATTTTTTTCATCGTAACAGGGTGCTGTCCGGAGAATTTTTCATCCAGTATTTCGAATTCTTTAAATTCCTGATACAAAGCGGCAAACTCGTCCACTGTGGTTTCGCGGCTGAGCGCTTCCAGGTTGAGCACATAGACCTTCAGCACATCGTCGAGTATGAGGATCATTTCCCGGTCCTGCGTCGTGTCTTCCAATCCTTCAATAGCCGGCAGCAGCAAGCTGATGTACTTGTTCTGGATCAACTGCAGAAAGCCGCCCTGCAATGCCTGGCTTTGTATATAGTCGTAAGCCAGCAGCATTTGCTGCGCGGGTGACAGATCATCCATGAATTGGAAGTCTTGCCGGCGGTAAAGCTCTTCATGCAACGGTTGTGTTACCAGGTCGAACAGTCCGTCCTGATCCTGCACGGCGGCCAGTTGCGTCCATAATGTTTTCGTGATCTTCGGTAGAAAAATGCTCCCCATCTTCAAAGGTAATGGCTATTTCCCGTTTTTGCCCCCACGGATAATGAAAGGCGCCTTCAAAATTAATGCTGCGGCATGCTCACCCGGCCGGCAAGCCAACTCACCGAAAGTGGCGTCAGCCATTGACTGAGCAACTCTTGCTTGGAGGTTACCGTATTGTTGAACATCAGGGTATCTTTCCCGATATACCCTTTATCTATCGCATATTGGATCTGATTAAAAGGAAGCATTTCCGGTTGGTCGCGTACCAGGAAAGTTATTGTCATCCTGTCGAACAACTGCACATTATATTGCCGCTCGAGGCTTTTAATGACACGTACGGAGCTGTCGGTACTGCATCCGCCTACGGCGGTTTCCGTTTCGTCGGCCATGATCACGATAAACTGCCGGAAGAGCAATCCGGCCCAGCCATTGACCTTATCGCCATGCGAAAGCCATTGAGTAGAGAATTGATACAGTTGCTCTTCAATCTCCCGCTCTTCACGTTCATTAAACGGGCGGCTGCTCTGATATATCCATACCCGTGCTTCGTCGGCAAAGTCTGCCGGTATCCGTTTTTGCCAATCATGAATCTCCATGATGCAAAGATATGATTTGTATGGCGTTTTCTCCCGGAAATGAGACTATGCAGCAGCCCCGGAGCGAAGACTGCTGATGGTACTGAAATGGCTTCCGTTCTAAAATCCCTAACTTTGAGATAAAATATTATAATCATGAAACGAAATGCTACTGCCGTCTGGAGCGGCTCCGGGAAAGAAGGAGAAGGACATCTTACAACACAAAGCCAGACGCTCGACCAGACGCAATATTCATTTGTAAGCCGTTTTGAAAGCGGTACAGGTACCAATCCCGAAGAGCTGATGGCAGCCGCCCATGCAGGATGTTTTTCGATGAAGCTTTCTTTTGTATTGGGTGAGGCCGGGTTTACTCCTGATAACATTACTACCAATTGCGAGATCACACTTCAGGATGGCGTGATCACCACCAGCGCCTTGTCCGTAACTGCAAAAGTGCCGGGGATTTCTGCCGAAAAATTTGAAGAATGCGCAAAAGACGCCAAGGAAAACTGCCCGGTATCGAAAGCATATAGTATGGAGATTACGCTTTCAGCAAGCCTTCAATAATTGAAAATTGAAAATGGAGAATTGAAAATGGAAAGTGAATTTTCAATTCTCAATTTTCAACTCTCTTGAAAATCGGATCATCTTAAGCGCCGTAATAGCTGCTTCGCGACCTTTATGGGCATGTGTCCCGCCGAGGCGCTCCCAAGCCTGGGCTTCATTGTCTAAGGTAAGTACACCGAAAATAACGGGAACGGGGAGTACGGTATTTAATGCAGTAACCCCTTGGGTGACGGCCTGGCATACATAATCGAAATGCGGCGTGCCGCCGCGGATCACCGCTCCGAATGCGATAATAGCTTCCGGGGCGCCGGGCTGACCCTCTGTTTGCCGCCATAGCTGGTTGCAGGCAAAAGGTAATTCAAAGCTGCCCGGCACTGCCAGCTTATGAGTAATGACTGCCTGCAACTCATCACAAACCGCAGTGCAGCCGTCAAGGAGCGCTACAACAATTTGCTCGTTCCATTCCGTATAAACAACAGCCAGGCGCATAGGTACGTCGGTGCGTAACTGCGTAGTGTCAAGGAGGGAGCGGCTGTCTGTTGATTGAGCCATTGCGAATGATGAATTATGAGTTATGAGTTATGAATGATGAATTGTGAGTGCTAAATTCATCACTCATAATTCATCATTATTCGAGCGTGCCGAGTCTTGCCAGGTACTTATCAATATCCCGTGCCTGCATGCTTGTCGGATATTCATCGCGGATGCGGGCATATGCTTTTTTGGCATCTTCGGGCTTGTTATTCATTTCACAGGCCACGCCGAGGCGGAAGAGGTAAACCGGTGTGATCAGCAGGTCGCCCTTACCGGAAGTGGCTTTGCGGTAGGCATCTATTCCTTTCTGGATGTTGCCGGCTTCCATATGTGCATCGCCCAGCGATCCTTGCGCTACTTTCTCCACCATTGTGCCTTTGCCCTTAAATTTTTCAAGGTGCTTTATGGCATTCGGATAATCTTCCATCTTGAGGTAGCAGATACCAGCGTAGTAATGGCTCAGGTTGCTTGCCTTAGTGCCGCTGTAGGATTTGATCACTTTCAGGAACCCGGCGTATTGTCCGTCGCCATTGAGCGCTTTGCCCACAGAGTCGATATCAAAATAACGCTGGGCGTGGTATATCGCATTGGCAGCTTTGGTTTCACGCGGCTCCTGGTATAATTTGAAATAACCCACAACACCTACGACCGCTACAAGCAGTACGGTGACGATGGTGTTGATCCGCTTTTTATTTTGTTCGTATTTGACCTGCAGGTTTTCCAGCGTTTCTATGCCACTGTCTTTTGCCGATGCGCCGGGTCTGTTACGGGCTTTATTTGCCATATACTCTTATGTGAATGTTTAATGTGATGGTTTCTTAATTTTCAAATTAATCT
>JBEBVQ010000284.1:0-3131 GCA_040392625.1 Taibaiella soli
GCTGATAGATGAAAACACCAAGGCGATCTTTCTGGAGACGATCGGCAACCCCGGATTTAATATCCCCGATTTTGAAAAATTCGCCGCACTTTCCCAAAAGCACGACCTGCCGCTGATCGTAGATAACACGTTTGCTGCGGGCGGTTATCTTTTTAAACCCCTGGAGCATGGCGCGCACATTGTGGTGCAGGCCGCTACAAAATGGATCGGCGGCCATGGCAACAGTATTGGCGGCATCATTGTGGACGGCGGTAATTATAACTGGGGCAATGGTAAATTCAAACAATTCACCGAACCTTCCGAGGGCTATCATGGCCTGGTGTTTAACGATGTGTTCGGTCAGGACGGGCCTTTCGGGAATATCCAGTTTATCATACGCGCCCGTGTGGAAGGGCTGCGCGACTTCGGGCCGGCGCTTTCGCCTTTCAATTCGTTCCTGCTGCTTCAGGGCCTGGAGACCTTATCCCTCAGGATGCAGCGGCATGTGGATAATACGCTGGCGCTGGCACAATGGCTGGAGCAGCATCCGCAGGTAGCGAGCGTCAACTATCCCGGACTGCCCGGCAATAAATACCATCAGCTTGCTAAGAAATATCTGAAAAACGGGTTTGGCGCCGTGTTGTCGTTTGAGATAAAAGGAGGCAAAGAACAAGCCACCCGTTTTGTGGATAACCTGAAGCTTACCAGCCACCTCGCCAATGTCGGAGATACCAAAACGCTGATCATCCAGCCATCCGCTACTACGCACCAGCAACTGAGCGATGAAGAGCAGACTGCTGCGGGGGTAACGCCTGCAGGCCTCAGGGTAGCAGTCGGGATAGAGCATATCGATGATATCAGAGCCGACTTCGAGCAGGCATTTGCAGCGCTGTAACCGGCTTGGCGCGGGAAAGGATAAATAATTTCAGAGCAACGTACAATGGGATCATTCAACATTTACAGGCACGACGGGCCTTTTATACTGGAAAGCGGGGCGGTCATTCACGGCCTGGAGATCGGCTACCATACGTATGGGAAGCTGAATGCCGCGGGAGATAACGTGGTATGGGTATGCCATGCCCTGACTGCCAATTCCGATGTGTTTGACTGGTGGCCGGGTTTGGTTGGGCATGAGCATGTATTCAATCCCCGTGATCATTACATCATATGTGCGAATATCTTGGGCTCGCCTTATGGTACCACCCATCCGTTGTCTGTTGACCCGGATACCGGCCGGCCTTATTATTTATTTTTCCCTGCGTTTACCATACGGGATATTGTCTCGGCTCATGAGTTGCTGGCGGCGCATCTGGAAATCAGGCAGATCTCCGTCCTTATTGGCGGCTCGATGGGCGGGCAGCAGGCTATGGAATGGGCCATAAAACGACCCGGCCTGATCGGGAAACTGCTATTGCTGGCTACCAATGCCCGGCATTCACCCTGGGGCATTGCGTTTAATGAAAGTCAACGACTGGCACTTGCTGCCGACCCAAGCTTTCAGGCGCAATCTCCCGGTGGCGGCAGCCTGGGGTTGAAGGCGGCACGTAGCATCGCCCTGCTGTCGTACAGGACTTATGAGACATACGGCGCCACCCAAAAGGAGGATACGCACGATAAGACGGATCAGTACAAAGCCGCATCCTATCAAAACTACCAGGGCGAGAAGCTGACAAAGCGCTTTAATGCCTACAGCTACTGGTATCTGAGCAAAGCGATGGACAGCCATCATGTAGGTCGCGGTCGCGGATCGGCGGAAGAGGCCCTCGGACGGATAGAAGCGGATACACTGGTGATCAGCATAAAGGGTGATCTCCTGTTCCCTCCGGCAGAGCAGGCGTTTATCGCCCGTCATGTGCGCCACGCACATTATACCGTGATAGATTCATTATACGGCCATGATGGTTTCCTGGTGGAGACCGCATTGCTTTCCACAGCGATCGGGGATTTTCTGGCAGAAACCGGCATAAACAAAGAAAAACAATTGCTTCATAAAACAGTGAAATGAATAAAAAACTGACGTTAGGTATGTTCGGCTTCGGCGTTGTGGGCCAGGGGCTGCACGATATCCTCAAGACCAAAGACCTCAATATTGAGTTGAAAAAGATAGCCATCAAGGACGCGGAAAAACCGCGGTCCCTCCCTGCGGAATATTTCACGACAGACGCCGGGGTATTGCTGGAAGACCCTGAGATCAACACCATCGTGGAGCTTATCAACGATGCTGATGCTGCTTTCGACATTGTTGCTACGGCGCTCGCCAGCGGCAAGCATGTGGTCTCGGCAAATAAAAAGATGATCGCCGCGAACCTGGAAACATTGATCGACCTGCAGCATAAGCACGGTACATCGCTGCTGTACGAAGGCGCAGTCTGCGGCAGCATCCCGATCATCCGCAACCTGGAAGAGTATTACGATAACGAACTGCTGCACTCTGTTTCAGGTATATTCAACGGCTCTTCGAATTATATCCTCTCAAAGATATTCAACGAACATACCGGCTACGATACAGCGCTCAAAGAAGCCCAGGATCTTGGATTTGCAGAAACAGACCCTACGCTTGACGTGGGCGGATTCGACGCCAAATACAAGCTGGTCATTGCTACGGCGCATGCCTATGGCCTCCTGGTGAAGCCTGAAGAGGTCTTCAATACCGGCATACAGCATTTGTCAGTGCAGGATATACAATATGCCAGGGAAAAGAATTACCGGATCAAGCTGATCCCGGCGGCTATAAGGCTTCCCGGCAACAGGGTAGTGCTGTATGTGATGCCCAGGCTGATCCGCCAGGACGATTTTCTTTACAACGTGGAGAACGAATATAATGCCGTCACGGTTCAGGCGGCATTTGCGGATCAGCAGTTTTTCTTCGGGAAAGGGGCAGGGGGGCATCCTACCGGCTCGGCAGTATTGTCGGATATTACCGCCCTCCGCTACAGCTATCAGTATGAATACAAAAAATTTCATCACCCGGATCCATCTCAGATCACCAATGATTACCAGCTGCACGTCTATCTGCGCTACAACGACCAGGCGATCCCCGATGCGCTTGGTTTTGAGGAAGTCTATGAGCGCCTCTATACCGACGGCTTTAATTATGTGACCGGTAGCATCAGCCTGGCCAGCCTGATCCGGAACCGGGAACTGTTGTCCCG